>CALRYR010000377.1:0-4827 GCA_943372425.1 Variovorax sp. YR752
CCGGCTCTGCGGCCATGCGGGCCTCGACCTCGCGCCGCTTCGCCGCCGACAGGGTGCCGAGCACGTACTCGCCCGCCAGCGACTGCAGGTCGTCGTCGATCGGCGGTGAGGTGGGTGTGTTCGGGGTCATGTCATGCACTCGCGCAAGGCGCGCATGCCGCGCTGGATCCAGGCCTTGACCGTGCCCAGCGGCGTCTTCGTGCGCTCGGCAATCTCGCCGTGCGAACAGCCGTCGACATAGGCGAGCACGATGCACTCGCGGCGGCCCGGCTCGAGCTGCTCGAGGCAGCCGTCGAGCCGACCGAGGTCGACACGGGTTTCGGCGGCGTCACGGGTGCTCGCATGGTGTTGCACGGCCATCTCGTCCTCGAGCGCCGCGCCGGATTCTTCGTCGACCGGCACGTCGCGCGCGTTGTTGCGAACCCAGTTCAGCGCCGTGTTGCGCACCACGCTGTAGATCCAGCCGCGGCCCGCACCGCGTGCGGCGTCGAAGGTGGTGGCGCGCTGCCAGATCGCCACGAAGGCGTCGTGCAACACGTCTTCGGCATATTGACGCTGCCGCACGATGCGCAGTGCGACGCCGAGCAGGTAGCGGCTCTCGCGGCTGTAGATCCGCGCCAGCGCCTGGTGCTGCCCCTGGGCACAGGCGGCGAGCGCAGCGTCGTAGTCGAAATCGTCAGGAGCTGGCAACAGAAGGCCCGGGGTGGAAGGATGGGAGCCCGGATGTTAGTCGAGCCCTCCACGCCTTTTCCCACTTTTCCCCGCAAGGCCCCTGCCCCCGCACTTCTGCGCTTTACGCGGCCTTCCAGAAGATGTAGTCGGCCTGGTACTTGACGGTCGCCTTCTGGCCCTTGGTCATCGGGGTGCAGGGCATCGACGTGGGGGCGACGCCACCGGTCAGGGCCACGCGCTGGATGTAGGTCACGCCGGTCATGGCGCCCATGCCCATCGCCGGGTTGGCCTTGACGAGCTGGTACGGCAGGCTGGTCGGGCCAGACGGCGCGACGGCGAGTTGCGTGGCGGTCAGCTTGGAGCCGTCCATCGCTTCCCAGGTGGCCGGCGGGCCGTAGTACTTGCCGACCTGCTTGCCCATGCGGTCGTTCAGCACGGCGTTGGGGCCGACGAAGACCCATTCGGTCTGGCCAGGCATGTTGGCCTTGTCGCGGCATTCGTAGGTGATGTCGCCCACGCCCACGGTTTCCAGCGCGACCTTGTTGCCAGCCGGCACCTGAATGGTCGGCGGCAGGCTGGTCTGAGAGAAGGTCGACATCGGCATGCTCGGGCCCATCGAGCCGCAGGCGGCCAGGACGGCGGCCGAGGCGGCGATGGCGGACACGGCCAGGGTGCGGGTAGAGATCAGTGCTTGCATGGTTGCTCCTTCGAAGTGGTTGCAGTTGCGGGTGCGCAGCGTCTTGCTGCTGCAGGTACTACCCGCGAGAACAACTTCTGGATGCAGTGCCGAGAAAAGATTTTTCCGTGCGGCGAAACCACGGCCCGCTTGCTCCGTGTCAACCCTGAGCGCGGCGTCGCCTCCGACTGACAACGACCTGCATGGTTTGCTGCGATCATTGGCACATGAGCGTCGCCAAGCTACCCACCCTCGCGATCCTCCTGCCGTCGGGCCTGTTCCAGGTCCACGTGCTGGCGGCCGGGCGCAGCACCCTCGGCCGCGCGCCGTCGAACCAGGTGGTCGTGCACGACCGGCGCGTCAGCCGGGTGCATGCAGCGCTCACGGTCGAGCATGCCTTCGTGACCATCGAGGACCTGGGCAGCACCAACGGCGTGTGGCTCAACGGCCGCAAGCTGACGCAGGAGCCATTGACCGACGGCGACGTGCTCACCATCGGTGACTCGACCGTGCACTTCGCGTGGGAGAACCCCAACGACGTGGTCATCGAGGCGGAGCCGATGCCCTCGGTGCCCGGCTTGCGCCAGCCAGGCCACGAGTCGAAGGACACGCAGTAAGCCGGGCGATCAGCCCTGCTTCTGCACCATCCTGATGACGCTGGAGAAATCCAGCGCGCCGTGGCCGGCGAGGCTGTGCGCGGCGTACAGGTTGCGCGCCAGGCCGCCCAGCGGGGTCGACGCGCGCACCGCGGCGGCGTTCTCCTGGGCCAGCCCCAGGTCCTTCAACATCAGGTCGGTGCCGAAGCCGCCGGCGTAGTTCTTCGACGCTGGCGCCGTCTCCATCACACCCGGCAGCGGGTTGTATTTTTCGAGTGCCCAGTTGCCGCCCGAGCTGCGCCGCATGATCTCCGACAGCACCTTCGGGTCCAGCCCGTTGGCCACGCCCAGCGCGATGGCTTCGGACGTGCCGATCATCAAAATGCCGAGCAGCATGTTGTTGCAGATCTTGGCCGTCTGGCCCGCACCGGCTGCGCCGGCGTGGAAGATGTTGGCGCCCATCTTTTCCAGCACCGGGCGCGCGCGTTCGAGGTCGGCCTCGCTGCCGCCGACCATGAAGGTCAGCGTGCCGGCGATGGCGCCGCCCGTGCCACCCGACACCGGCGCATCGATGACGGCAACGCCCTTCTTCGCGGCCGCTTCGGCGACCTTGCGCGAGGTGGCGGCGGCGATGGTGCTGCTGTCGATCACCAGTGTGCCGGGTGCGATGTTCTCCAGGATGCCGGGCTGCCCGTCGCTGCCCAGATAGAGCCCTTCGACGTGCGCGCTGGCCGGAAGCATGCTGATGACGATCTCGGCGCCGTCGAGCGTGGCCGCCGCCGACGCGGCGATCGGCAGGCCGTCGGCCGCGAACTTCGCGCAGGCGTCCTTCGACAGGTCGAAGGCGCTGAGGGTGTGGCCGGCCCTCTGCAGGTTCATGGCCATCGGGCCGCCCATGTTGCCGAGGCCGATGAATGCGATCTTCATGTCTTTGTCTCCGTTGCTTTTGTCGAATGCGTTCTCGTCAGACCAGCGGCACGAGCTCCGGCGCCATCTCGCCGCGCGCCCGCAAGTGGTCGTCGACGAAGGCCGGCGTGATCTCGGCCAGCGTGGCGGGGTTCCATTTCGGGTTGCGGTCCTTGTCGATGAGCACCGCGCGGATGCCCTCGGCGAAATCGGCATAGGCACAGAAGCCCAGCGACGCCCAGTACTCCAGGCGGAACACCTCGGCCAGCGACATGCGCGGCACGCGCTGCCACAGGGCCCACGACAGCGCGACCGAACTCGGCGCACCCTTGGCGTAGGTCTTCACGGCCGTCTGCAGCCAAGGGTCGTCGCTCTGCAGCGCGCGCAGGCGCTGGTCGATGGCGAGCAGGTCGTCGCCGGCCAGCGTGCCGTTGATCAGGTCGAAGTGCTCACGCAGCTTCGATGCCGGCATGGCCGCGCCCTCGCCCGCCTGCGCCAGCAGCCTGGACATCAACGCGCGATCGGCGTCGGGCGTGCCCTTCCAGCCGGCGGTCGTGATGGCTTCCAGCACCTCGGCCTTGGCCGTGTGCGGCACCAGCACGTCGGCCAGGCCGATGAAGATCGCGTCGGCCGCGTTGATCTGCGCGGCAGTGAACGCCAGGAACAGCCCCGTGCGTCCCGGCGTCCGGCGCAGGAACCAGCTGCCGCCGACGTCGGGGTACAGGCCGATGTTGACCTCGGGCATCGCGACGCGGCTGCCTTCGGTCACCACGCGGTGCGAGCAGCCGGCCATCAGGCCCACGCCGCCGCCCATCACGATGCCGTGGCCCCAGCACACGAAGGGCTTGGGAAAGGTGTGGATCAGGTGGTCGAGTTCGTATTCCTCACCGAAGAAGCGCTCGGCGTATGCGTTGCGCTCGGCCTTGCAGTCCAGCAGCGTCTGGTAGAGCTGGCGCAGGTCGCCGCCGGCGCAGAAGGCCTTCTCGCCGGCCGCGTCCATCAGCACGCCGACGATGCCGGCGTCGGCCGCCCATTCGCGCAGTTGCGGCGTGAGCAGGCGCACCATGTCGACCGACAACGCGTTGAGCGAGGCCGGTGCGTTGAGCGTGGCCACGCCGAAGCGCTGGCCGTTGGCAGTGGGAATTTCCTTGAAGAGGACAACAGGTTCGGTCATGGTCAAAGGATAAGCAGGTTCAGCGGATGTCCGTGTCACCTTCGAGGAGCTTGCGCGCGACGATGACCCGCATGATTTCGTTGGTGCCTTCGAGGATCTGGTGAACGCGCGTGTCGCGCACCAGCCGCTCGAGCGGGAATTCGCTCAGATAACCATAACCACCATGCAGTTGCAGCGCGTCGTTGCAGATGGTGAAGCCGGCGTCGGTCGCGAAGCGCTTGGCCATCGCGCAGTAGGTGGACGCATCGGGGTGCGCCGCGTCGAGCTTGCTCGCGGCCATGCGCACCATCTGACGTGCGGCGACCAGTTCGGTCGCCATGTCGGCCAGCTTGAACTGCAGCGCCTGGAAGCTCGCGAGCGGCTTGCCGAACTGCTGGCGGTCGTGCAGGTAGGCACGCGCCGCGTTCAGCGCGCCCTGCGCCGCGCCGACCGAGCAGGTCGCGATGTTGATGCGCCCGCCGTCGAGCCCCTTCATCGCGATCCGGAAGCCCTCGCCTTCCGCGCCCAGCAGGTGGTCGGCGGGCACGCGCACGTTGTCGAAGGCGATGGTGCGCGTGGGCTGGCTGTTCCAGCCCATCTTGTGCTCCTTCTTGCCGTAGCTGATGCCCGGCGCGTCGGCCGGCACGGCGAAGGCCGAGATGCCGCCCGCGCCACCACCGCCGGTGCGCGCCATCAGCACCAGCACGTCGGTCGCGCCGGCGCCGCTGATGAAGGCCTTGCCGCCGTTGATGACGTACTCGCCGCCCTGCAGTTCGGCGCGCGTCTTGAGCGAGCCCGCATCCGACCCGGCGCCGGGTTCGGTC
>CALRYR010000378.1:0-4822 GCA_943372425.1 Variovorax sp. YR752
ACCTGTGCGCCAACATCGCCGGGATCATCGAGGCCGGCGCCTTCTCGGACCGCGATGTCGCGCTCAGCTGGATGCCCCTTTCCCACGACATGGGACTGATCGGCTTCCACCTGAACATGCTGGCCTGCGGCGCCAGCCACGCGATCATGCGCACCGACCTGTTCGCCCGGCGGCCACTGCTCTGGCTCGAACAGGCCAGCCAGCGGGGGGCCACGGTGCTGTGCTCGCCGAACTTCGGTTACCAGCACTACCTGCGGCAGTTCGCGCTGAAGCCGCCAACCGGCCTGGACCTGTCGGCCGTCCGGCTGATCTTCAACGGCGCCGAGCCGATTTCCGCCGAGCTGTGCCGACGCTTCAGCGCGGCACTGGCGCCGCACGGCCTGAAAGGCCACGCGATGTTCCCGGTGTACGGGCTGGCCGAAGCGAGCCTGGCGGTCAGTTTCCCGCCACCTGCAACGGCGCTCGAGACCATCGACCTCGATCGCACGGCTTTGCGCATCGGCGAACCGGTGCAGGTCGCCGCGCACGGCTCGGCCCGCGCCGCCGAATTCGTGAAGCTCGGCCGTACGGTGCCGGGCTGCGAGGTCCGCATCGTCGATGACGGCGGAACCGCGACGGGCGAACGGGTCGTCGGTCATGTGCAGATCCGGGGCGACAACGTCTCGAACGGGTATTTCGGCGCGCAGCCTGGCGACGCGGCACCGCGATCGGCAGGGGACTGGCTCGACACCGGTGACCTCGGCCTGACCCTCGACGGCCAATTGGTCATCACCGGTCGCGCGAAGGACCTGATCATCGTCAACGGCCAGAACTACTACCCGGCCGATCTGGAGGCGATCGCGCAGCAGGTGCCGGGCATCGAGGCCAACCGTGTGGCGGCGGCCGGCGTGCGCATGGCCGGCGACGACACCGAATCGCTCGCCCTGTTCGTGATCCACCGCGGCCCGCTGGACGATTTCGTGCCCAAGGCCCAGGCGCTTCGGCAAGTCATCGGCCTGCAAACCGACCTGGAGGTCGCCGAAGTCGTCCCGATCGGGGCGATCCCGAAGACCACCAGCGGCAAGCTTCAGAGGTATGCGCTGGCACGCGCCTTCGAGGAGGGCGAATTCGCTACAATCATGAGGGAATTGGCAGGTTGTCTGTCGGCGAACGCCGCGACGCAGCCTGTCGGGGAAGGGCCGAAGTCCACGGCCCTGCGCCTCAAGGAGATCTGCGAGCCTCTGATTCCCGACCAGCAGATCACGGTCCACACCAACCTGCTGGAAATCAACCTGAAGTCGCTCACCTTGGCCCGCATTCATGAAGCCATCGAGCGCGAATTCCCCCAGCGGATCGAGGTCACCGACCTGTTCGATTACCCGACGCTGGCGCAGCTGGCGGACCTTCTGGACAAGCCCCGGACCTGATCACTGTGCATAACATTTATGACAGTTTGACGTTCTGTGGTGCCTCAATCCCGCAGTTATCGAGTTGCTTCTGGAAAACAGGCAGCTCGCCCATGATTAAAACTGTACTGTCCGGTACAGTTACAGTTTTAGAGTGAAGCAGTGCATGCCCAAAATGTTGCGTTCCAGCGTTCGCCCGAAGGTTCAGGAGCAAGAAACGCGGGAGGGTGCGAAGTGAACGACACCGCGTCTCCCGGTGCGGCCCACACCCCGACCGCCAGTGGCATCGCGCTTCGCAGCGCGGTGTTCGGCACCCTGACCGAAGCCCTCGACTACGCCGCGACCGGCGAAACCGGGTTCAACTATTACGATGGCCGCGACAAGCTCTCGGCCGTGCTGCCCTACCGCGAACTGCGTCGACGTGCCCTCGACATGGCGCGCCACCTGGCGCCGCTCGGCCGCGGCCAGCGGCTCGCGCTGGTCGCCCACACGCACCCCGATTTCGCCGTGATGTTCTACGCGTGCCAGTACGCCGGGCTGGTGCCCGTGCCGCTGCCGGCCGCCGTGCACCTCGGTGGCCGCGAGGCCTACGTGCGCCATCTGCGGCAGCTGATCCGCGATTGCCAGGCCGTCGCGGCCTTCGCACCCGCCGAATTCGTCGGCTTTTTGAAGGAATCGAGCGAGGGCTTGCCGCTCACGCTATCGGGCACGCTGGACGACTTCCTCGGCCTCGATGCCCATGCAGAGCTGCCGACTGCGCCCGCCCCGACTGACCTGGCCTACCTGCAGTACACCTCGGGCAGCACCCGCTTCCCGCGCGGCACCATGATCACGCAGGCCGCGGTCATGGCCAATCTCAGTGCCATCTTCAACCACGGCTTCGCGCTCAGGGAGGACGATCGTTTCTGCTCCTGGCTGCCGCACTACCACGACATGGGCCTGGTGGGCATCGTGCTGGGCTGCATGGCGACGCAGCGCTCGGTCGACTACCTGCCGACGCGCGAATTCGCGATGCGCCCACGCCTGTGGCTCAAGCTGATCTCGCGCAACCGCTGCACCATCTCGTACAGCCCACCCTTCGGCTACACGCTGTGCGCGCGCCGCCTGCGTCCGGCCGACATCGAGGCACTCGATCTGTCCTGCTGGCGCATCGCCGGTGTCGGCGCCGAGATGATCCATCCCGAATCGTTGCGGCAGGTGGCCGACATCCTCGCGCCGGCTGGCTTCGACGAACGCGCCTTCCTGCCCAGCTACGGCATGGCGGAGTGCGCGCTGGGCGTGAGCTTCGCGCCTGTCGGCAGCGGTCCGCACAGCGACCTCATCGACATCGACCGCCTGTCGCGCACCGGCGAGGCACGTCCGCCGATCGAAGGCGAAGCCGCCGTCAAGGGCAAGGCCTTCATCGATTGCGGCCGCCCGCTGCCGGGCTTCGAGGTCGAGGTGCGCGGCGCCCGCGGCAACGTGCTGCCGGACCGCCGCTGTGGCACCGTGTACCTGCGCGGTCCCAGCGTGATGTCGGGCTACTTCGCCAACCCCGAGGCCACGCACGAAGTGCTGTCGGACGACGGCTGGCTCAACACCGGCGACCTGGGCTACTTCGCCGACGGCTCGCTGTTCGTCACCGGCCGCGCCAAGGACCTGATGATCATCAAGGGCCGCAATATCTGGCCACAGGATCTCGAATACCTGGCCGAGCAGCAGCCCGAAGTGCGTCCCACCGATGCCTCCGCCTTCACGGTCATGGACGCCGACGAGAACGAGGCCGCCGTGCTGGTCGTGCAGGTCCGCGAGACCGACCCGGTCAAGCTCGCGTCGCTGTCGGTGCGCCTGAAGCAGGCCATCCACGCCGAATTCGGCATCCATTGCCTGATCGAGCTGGTGCCACCGCACACGCTGCCGCGCACCTCGTCGGGCAAGCTGTCGCGCAGCATGGCGCGCAGCGACTTCCTCAAGCGCTGCGGCGAAGAACCGCAGTTCGGCTTTCTGAAGGACGACGCGCCCCTGTCCGCGTCCAACACCAGTGTCGGCCGCGACATGGCCCTCACGACCCCTGACTGAGCGCACCTGTGACTGATCTGAACCCGGCGGCCATCGAGCACGCCATCCGCGACGCGCTCGAGGCCATCCGCCCCGGCAATGCGGCCCTGGCCGGCGATGCCGACCTGATGCAGGAAGCCGATCTCGACTCGATCGGCGTGATGGACCTGGTGATGGAGATCGAAGACCGTCTCGACCTGTCGATCCCGGTCGAAACGCTGGCGCAGGCCCGCACCATCAACGGGCTGCGCGCCGGCATCGCCCAACTCAGCGGCGGTGCCGCGTGAGCCTGCTGGACAAGTTTGGCGCGCAGCGCCAGCTGCAGGCCAGCCTGGACGCCATGGGCGGCGTGGCACCGATCGCCACGCCGATGGACCAGATCCATTCGGCCACCTCCGCCACCATCGGTGGCCGCCGCATGGTGCTCGCGGGGACCAACAACTACCTCGGCCTGACCTACGACGCCGCCTGCCGCGCCGCCGCCATCGCGGCGATCGAGGCGCAAGGCACCGGCTCCACCGGCTCGCGCATGGCGAGCGGCAACTATGCCGGTCACCGGGCGCTCGAACGCGAACTGGCCGATGCCGTCGGCTGGCCGTCGTGCATCGTCTTCTCCACCGGCTACCAGACCAACCTCGGCGTGATCTCCGGGCTGGCCGAGACCGGCGACTACCTGCTGGTCGATGCTGACAGCCATGCCAGCATCCATGACGGCTGCCGCCTGAGCAACGCCACCACGATCCGCTTCCGGCACAACGACCCCGAGAACCTCGACCGTCGCCTGGCGCGGCTGGGCGAGGATGCACACCGCGCGCTGATCGTGGTCGAGGGCGTCTACAGCACGCTGGGCGACCGCGCGCCGTTGAAGGAAATCGCCGAGATCAAGCGGCGCTACGGCGCCTGGCTGCTGGTCGACGAGGCGCATTCCTTCGGCGTTTTCGGCGAGCGCGGCCTCGGCCTGTCGGAGCAACTGGGCGTGCTGGACGACGTGGACTTCATCGTCGGCACCTTCTCCAAGAGCCTGGGCGGCGTGGGCGGCTTCTGCATTGGCCGGCATGCCGAGCTCGAGTACCTGCGGATGGTGAGCCGGCCGTACATCTTCACGGCGTCCTCGTCGCCGCCATCGATCGCCGCGACGCGCGAAGCCCTGCGCCAGATGCTGGCGGGCCATGCACTCCGCGAGCGGCTGTGGCGGCATGCCGAACGCCTCTACGCCGAAGCCGGCAAGCTGGGCTACCGGCTCGGCACGGCCACGCCCGGCCCGGTCGCGGCGCTGGTCTTCACCGAGCGCACCGAAGCGCAGGCCCTGTGGCAATCGCTGCTCGACAGCGGCATCTACACCAACCTGATGATCCCGCCCGCCACGCCCGCTGGCCTGAGCCTGGTGCGCATCAGCCTCA
>CALRYR010000379.1:0-4821 GCA_943372425.1 Variovorax sp. YR752
TGAGCATCGCGCAGCAGCTGCTGCTGCGCGCCTTCATCGCGCGCTTCTGGGACGAGCCCTACCAGGCACCGGCCACCCGCTGGGGCACCGAGCTGCACGACCGCTTCCTGCTGCCGACCTTCGTCAAGATGGACTTCGAGGACGTCATCAGCGAGATGCGCCAGGCCGGTTTCCCCTTCGACCCGAACTGGTTCGCGCCGCACCTTGAATTCCGCTTCCCGCTGGTCGGCCAGGTGCAGGCGATGGGCGTCGAACTGTCGCTGCGCAACGCGCTCGAGCCATGGCACGTGATGGGCGAGGAAGGTTCGGCCGGCGGCACGGTGCGCTACGTCGACTCGTCGCTCGAACGCATCGAGGTGCGCGTGACCGGCCTCAACGAGAGCCGCCACGTCATCACGGTCAACGGCAAGGTGCTGCCGCTGCAGCCCACCGGCACGGTCGGCGAATTCGTCGCCGGCGTGCGCTACAAGGCCTGGAACCCGCCGTCGGCGCTGCACCCGAGCATCGGTGCGCATGCGCCGCTGACCTTCGACATCGTCGACACCTGGATGAAGCGCTCGCTGGGCGGCTGCCAGTACTTCGTCGCCCACCCGGGCGGCCGCAGCTACGACACCTTCCCGGTCAATGCCTACGAAGCCGAGAGCCGTCGCATGGCGCGCTTCACCCGCATGGGCCACACGCCGGGCCTGATGAAGGTGCCGCCAGCGACGATCGAATTGGCCGGCAGCCGGGAATTCCCCTTCACGCTCGACCTGCGCCGATGAGGCTGCCCACGCGGCCGTATGGCGCAGAGGACGGCGTTTTGTCGTGCGCCGGTCGCCGTGTGCGCGTGACCGCGGTGTGACAATCGGCGCACCGTGGACCCGTTGAACGACTCCCTTTTCGGCGCGCAATCGCTCGAATCCCCCGCCGCGCTGGCTTCAGCGCTGGCGCCGCCTGCCGCGCCTGGCCATTTCGACGAACTGCGTGGCGCCGCGACGCCGGCGGCCGTGCCGCGTCAGCAGCCCGCACCGGCCGGTACGCCCCTGCACGATGCGGCCCTGCCGCCACCCGCCGCCCCCGAATCGCCTGCCCCGGCCGCCGACGCCGCAGCGTTGGCGCCGCCCTGGGCCCGCTTCTTCGAACACCTCGGCAGCGGTGGCTTCACCGACCTGCCGCGGCGCGCCATCAACCTCGAGCGCCAGATCCGCGACAACGGCGTCACGTACAACGTCTATGCCGACGCTGACGGCCCGCAGCGGCCCTGGTCGCTCGACCTGTTCCCGCTGATCGTCTCGCCCGAGAGCTGGGCGCAGATCGAGGCCGGCGTGCTGCAGCGCGTGCGCGTGCTCGACCGGGTGATGGCCGACGTGTACGGCCCGCAACAACTGCTGGCTGAAGGCCTGCTGCCCGATGCGCTGGTGCGCGGCCATCCCGGCTACCTGCGCCCGATGCACGGCGTGAAGCCGCCCGGCGACACCTGGCTGCACATCGCCGCCTTCGACCTGGCCCGCGGCCCCGACGGCAACTGGTGGGTGGTGTCGCAGCGCACGCAGGCACCGTCGGGCCTGGGCTACCTGCTGGAAAACCGGTTGGCCGTCTCGCGCCAGTTCCCGCAGGCTTTCGAGGAACTGCAGGTGCAGCGCCTGGCCGCCACCTACAGCGCCATGATGGACGGCCTGCAGCGCATCTGCCCGGCCGGCTCGCCGCCGCACATCGCGCTGCTCACGCCCGGCCCGTACAACGAAACCTACTTCGAGCACGCCTACCTGGCGCGCTACCTCGGCATCACGCTGGTGGAGGGCAACGACCTCACGGTGCGCGACCAGCGCGTCTACCTCAAGACGCTGCAGGGCCTGCGGCCGGTGCACGGGCTCATCAAGCGGCTGGACGACCAGTTCCTCGACCCGCTCGAACTACGCCCCGATTCCACGCTGGGCGTGCCCGGCCTGTTGCAGGCGATCCGCGCCGGCAATCTGCTGGTCGCCAACATGCCGGGCTCGGCCTTCCTCGAATCGCCGGCGCTGCTGGGCTTTTTGCCGGCGCTGGCACGGCGCCTCATCGGCGAGAAGCTGCAGTTGCCTGCGCTGCCGACCTGGTGGTGCGGCGAACGCGCGGCGCTGGAGTCGGCCCTGCCGCAACTGGGCGACTGCGCCATCAAGGCCACCTACCCCGGCTACGACTCTCACACCAGCTTCGAGGCGGTGCTCGGCAGCCGCATGAGCCGGCGCGAGCTCGACGAATGGGCCGGCCGCATCGTGCGGCAAGGTGACGAGCACACGGTGCAGAGCTACCTGCCGCTGTCGCAGATGCCGACCTGGGCGCCGAACTTCGGCCGTGGCCATATTGCGCCGCGCGCCGTGATGCTGCGCGTGTTCGCGGTGAGCGACGGCCCGCAGTCGTGGCGCGTGCTGCCCGGCGGGCTGGCCCGGCTGGCCGGTGCCGACGCGCAGATCGCGTCGATGCAGCGCGGCGGCAGCAGTGCCGACGTCTGGGTGCAGACGCACGGCACGGTCGACCGCACCACGCTGTTGCAGCCGCATGCCACGCCGGCGTCGCTGGCGCGGCACCGGGCCCCGGTCACCAGCCGTGCGGCCGAGAACATGTTCTGGCTGGGCCGCTACACCGAGCGCGCCGAGAACGCCGTGCGGCTGGCGCGCCTGGTGCTCGACCGCCTGGGCGGCGAAGAGCCCTCGTCGCGCCCGCTGCTCGAATGGCTGCATGGGCTGTCGACGCGCAACACGCTGATCGCGCCCGAAGTGCCGATCGGCACCAAGGCGCGCCGCGTGTTCGAACGCGCGCTGATCGCCGACCTCGGCAACGTCGAGGCCGGCGGCAGCGTCGGCTACAACCTGCGCTGCGTGCGGCAGGCCGCCGCCGCGGTGCGCGAACGGCTGTCGCAGGACCACTGGAACCAGATCGTGCGCGCCGAGGAGGAATTCCTGCGCCGCACCGCCGAGCAGGAAGGCGAGATGCACGAAGGCAGCTTCGCCGCCGGTGCCGCGCTGCATTCGCTCGAAGCCGCCAGCGCCGCGTTGTCGGCCATGACCGGCGCCCAGACCGACCGCATGACGCGCGACGATGCCTGGCGGCTGCTGTCCATCGGCCGTCACATCGAGCGCCTGGCCTTCCTGTCGAGCGCGCTGGCCGCAGGCTTCAAGGGCGGCGCGGTGCACGAGGTCAACGGCTTCGAGGCGGTGGTCGCGCTGTTCGACAGCACCATCACCTTCCATGCGCGCTACCAGCAGCGCCGCGACGTCGCCACGCTGGTCGACCTGCTGGTGCTCGACGGCGACAACCCGCGTTCGCTGGCCTGGGTCACCCAGACCCTGCGCGGGCGCATCGCCCGGCTCGCGGGCAGCGCCCCGGGCAAGCTCACCGCTCTATCGTACGAACTGCCCGACCCGGCCATGTGGACGCTGGAAAACCTCTGCGAGGCCGATGCCGAAGGCAAGTACCCGGCGCTGGTGCAGCTCTTCGAGTACTGCGAGACTGCGGCCTATCACGTGTCCGACGCCATCGGCACGCGCTACTTCACGCTCACGTCCGAGTCGGTTCGCTCCGTCGGGGTCTGACCATGCTGCTCCACGTCACCCACGAAACGCGCTACGACTACACGCCGCCTGTCGAGACGGCGCAGCACCTGGCGCACCTCAAGCCGCGCGAGACGCCGTCGCAGCGCCTGGTGAGCCATGCGCTGTCGATCTCGCCCTCGCCCGCGCAGCGCAGCGAATCCGCGGACCTCTACGGCAACACCCGTGCCTTCTTCGCGCTCGAATCGACGCACGATGAACTGGTGGTCACGGCCGAGAGCGTGGTCGACACATCGGCGCCCGTGCTGGCGGCCAGCATCGCGCGCGACATGCCCTGGGAAGAGGTGCGCGAGCGCTTCCGCTACCGCAAGGGCTCGCGTTTCGATGCGGCGTCGGACTTCGTCTTTCCGTCGCGCTACGTGCCGCGCCACGACGACTTCGCGGCCTACGCGCGCCCGAGTTTCGCCACCGGCCGCCCGACCTTCGACGTGGCCATGGACCTGATGGAGCGCATGTACCGCGACTTCGACTACGACGCCGGCAGCACCGAGATCAGCACGCCGGCCGTCGAAGCCCTGGCGCAACGCAAGGGCGTGTGCCAGGACTTCGCGCACATCCTCATCGCCTGCTTCCGCACCATGGGCCTGCCGGCGCGCTACGTCAGCGGCTACCTGCTTACCCAGCCGCCACCGGGCCAGCCGCGGCTGGTGGGCGCCGATGCCTCGCATGCGTGGATGTCGGTCTACCTGCCGGGCGCCGACGGCCCCGGCGACTGGGCCGACTTCGACCCAACCAACGGCCGCCAGCCCGGCGAGGACTACGTGACGCTCGCCATCGGCCGTGACTACGCCGACGTCTCGCCGATGCGTGGCGTGCTGCACGGCGGCGCGCGACACACGCTCGATGTGGGCGTGACCGTACGGCCGCTCGAGGAACTGCGGGCCGAGGCGGCCGCTGCGGCGGCACTCGCCGCCAGCAACGCGCCAACGCAGTCGCCATCTCAGTCGCAGTCACAAAGCCAGTCGCAATCGCCATCCTGATTCCACGCCGGGCCGCCGCGCGTCCGTTAACCTCGGACGTTTTTCATCCGGAGCGATTTCCATGAGCGTTTACGACAAACTCACCCAACTCGGCATCGCACTGCCGCCCGTCTCGGTGCCCGCCGCCGCCTATGTGCCCTTCGCCAAGACCGGCAACCTGGTCTTCCTCTCGGGCCACGTCGCGAAGAAGGACGGCAAGCCCTGGGTCGGCAAGCTCGGCGAGAACATCACGACCGAAGAAGGCAAGCTGGCCGCACGCGCCGTCGCCG
>CALRYR010000380.1:0-4812 GCA_943372425.1 Variovorax sp. YR752
AGGCCCGTGAGGCGCGTGAGGTCGACCAGTTCGCCGACCACACGTTTCTCTTCGGCCGCTGCGACGCCGCGGATGCGGAGGCCATAGCCGATGTTGGCCGCCACGCTCATCTGCGGGAACAGCGCGTAGCTCTGGAACACCATGCCCACGCCGCGCTGCTCGACCGGCTTGTGGGTCACGTCCTGGTCACCGAAGCGGATGCGGCCGCCGTCGTCGAGCGTTTCGAGCCCGGCGATCAGGCGCAGCAGCGTGGTCTTGCCGCAGCCCGAGGGGCCGAGCAGCGCGAGCACTTCGCCCGGCTCCACGTGCAGGCTCGTCGGCTGCAGGCCGCGCGTGCCGTCGGCGTAGGTTTTGGCGACGTTGTCGATGTCGACTGGGATGCGTTCAAGTTCCATGGCGTTTCTGCAGGAGATGGGCGAGGGACTGCAAGCCCCACAGCACCGGAAGGATGACGATGAAGAAGACCAGCGTGTAGGCCGAGCCCACTTCCAGCCGCATCGAGGCGTAGCTGTCGGCCAGGCCAACGGGCAGCGTGCGGGTGAGCGGCGTGTGCAGCATCCAGGTCAGGTTGAATTCGCCGACCGAGAGCGTGAAGACCATCAGGCTGCCCGCCACGATGGCCGGGAACACCGCTGGCACCAGGATGCCCATGAAGCGCTGGCGGAAGCTCGCGCCCAGCGTGCGCGCTGCTTCTTCCAGCGCGACGAGGTCATGGCGCTGGAAGGCCGAGGCCACGGTGCGCACCATGAAGGGCAGCGTGAAGATGATGTGCCCGACCAGGATGAAGGCGAAGCTCTGGCGGAACGCGCTGATCTGTCCGTAGGCCAGGATCAACGCGAGCGCGGTCGCCAGGCCCGGCACCGCGACCGGTAGCGTCAGCAGCTCTTCGAAGATGCGCGCGGCGCGCGAGCGGCTGCGGGCCAGCGCATAGGCGCAGGGCACGCCCAGCACGATGGTGCAAGCGACGCAGATGAATGCCAGCGCCAGCGACCAGCCGACCGTGCCGCCGTAGACCTCCCAGACTTCGCCGAGCCAGCGCGTCGTCAGCCCGCTTTTCAAGCCGACGCTGTAGTTGTTGACCAGGCCGGCCATCACCGACAGCAGCATCGGCGAGATCATGAAGAAGCTGACCAGCGCGGTGATCGCGAAGAGGAAGGGCGCCTTGGTGGTTGTGTGGGTTCGCATGCGTCCTCCGTTCAGCGCACCGCAGGACTACCGCCAAAGTGGCGTGCCACGAACAGCACCAGCCACGTGACCACGCCCAGCGCGATCGACAGCGACGCGGCCAGCGCGAAGTTGGCGTAGTTGGTGAACTCGTTGTAGATGGTGATCGGGATCACCTCGAACTTGCTCGCCAGCGTGAAGGCCGTGCCAAAGGCGCCCATCGAGGTCGCGAACAAAATCGCGCCGCAGGCCAGCGTGGTCGGCGCCAGCTCCGGCAGCCACACGTCGCGCACCACGCACAGCCGCGAGGCGCCGAGCGAACGCGCAGCTTCCTCCAACTGCAGGTTCATCGATTCGGCCGCCGCCGCATAGGTCGCGATGGCGCGCGGCAGCGAGAAGTACAGGTAGGCGAGGAACAGGCCCAGCAGGCCGTACGCGAAGGTGATGCGCTCGCCCACCAGTGCGTCGGACAGGTCGGCCACCAGGCCCTGCCGGCCGCCCAGCAGGATCACGAAGAAGCCGATGATCACGCCGGGGAAGGACAGCGGCAGCGTGAGCAGCGACAGCAGCACGCGCTTGCCGACGAAGTCGCGTCGCGCTAGGTAGACGCCGACCGCGCCGCCGAGGACCAGCGTGGCCAGCGTCACGCCCAGCGACAGCAGCACCGTGTTGAGCATGCTCTGCAGGTAGCGGCTGTCGGTGAGCACGGCGAAGTAGGTGGCCCAGCCCTTGTCCGCCGGCAGCGCCAGCAGGCGCAGCACCGGCAGCAGCCAGAACATCAGGAAGAAAGCGGCGGCCGGCGCTGCGCAGCCGAGCAGCAGCCAGCGCTGGCCGGACTTCAACGCACGTCCTTCAGGTAGCTGTCGGAGAAGGCGCGCTGCGCGGCGGCCATGCGGCCGTAGTCGACGGTCTTGGCGCGCTTGTACTCGGCGGCGGGCAGGAACTGCGCCTCGACGTCCTTGGGCATCGCGCCGGCACGCACGGGGCGCAGGTAGGCCTTGGCCCAGATCGCCTGGCCTTCATCGGACAGGACGAAGTCGAGCACCTTCTTGGCGTCGGCCGAATGCGGTGCGTTGGCCACCATGCTCATCACGTAGGGCACGACGACGGTGCCTTCGGTCGGGATCACGAAAGCGACGTTGGCCTTGTCCTTGTACTTGGCGCGGTAGGCGTTGAAGTCGTAGTCCAGCAGGATCGCGATTTCACCCGACAGCACGCGCGCGTACGAGGTCTGCTTGGGCACGATGGGTTCGTTCTTCTGCAGCGCCTTGAAGTAGTCGATGGCCGGGCCGAAGTTGTCGAGCGTGCCACCACGCGCTTCGTTCACCGCCACCGCGCCGACGTAGCCGACGAAGGCGGAGGCCGGGTCGAGGTAGCCGATCAGGCCCTTGTATTCGGGCTTGAGCAGGTCGGCCCACGACTTCGGAATCGGCTTGCCCTTGAGCGCATCGACGTTGACCATGAAGCCGAGCGTGCCGGAGTGGATGCTGAACCAGTGGCCGGCCGGGTCCTTCAGGCCATCGGGGATGTCCTTCCAGTTGGCGGGCTGGTAGGGGGCGACCACGCCGTCCTTCTGCGCCTGGATGGCGAAGGTGACGCCGAGGTAGGTCACGTCGGCGACCGGGCTGGCCTTCTCGGCCACCATCTGCGCCAGGGCCTGGCCCGAGTTCTTGTTGTCGGCCGGCACGGTGACGCCGGTCTTGGCCTTGATGGCGCGCAGCTGCGTGCCCCAGTCGGCCCATTCGGTCGGGCAGTTGTAGCAGATGGCGGTCTGCGCCATGGTGACGCTCGCGGCGGCAAGGCCGGCGGCCAGCACGCCGAGGCGGGCGATGCGTTTCAGGGTGAGGGACATGGAAAAGCTCCTGGGTTGGAAGAGATCGTTGGGGGGAAGGGAGAAATCAGGCGGGGGCCGCCGCGCACGACTCGCCTTCGCGGAAGGCGTGCGGCAGCAGCAGGCTGGCATCGGCACGGGGCACGACGCCGTCGGCCAGCGCCTTGAGCAGCAGCTCGACGCTGTGGCGGCCGATGTCGTGGTTGGGCTGCATCACGGTGCTCAGCGCCGGCGTCAGGTCCTGGCCGAGCGCGATGCCGTCGAAGCCGACGACAGCCAGGTCCTGCGGCACGCGCAGGCCGTCGAGCGACGCGGCGCGGATGCTGCGGATGGCCAGCAGGTCGTTCGAGCAGAACAGGGCGGTGGGCCGCGGCGTCTCCGCGAGGTAGTGGCGAAGGGCGTCGACCGCGGTCTCGACGAAGGGCACCTCCAGCACCGGCGGTGCCGTCAGGCCGGCCGCGTCCATGCCCTGCAGGTAGCCGCGGTAGCGCTGCTGCGCGCGGTCGGACGCTGCCATGGTGCCGGTCACCATCGCGATGCGCCGGTGGCCGAGCCGCACCAGCCGCGCCACCACCTCGGCCGAGGCGCCTTCGCTGTCGACCGACACGCAGGGGTGCGACGCGTGCTTGTTGTAGGCCAGCACGTAGGGCACGGCGTTGGCGCGCAGGCGCTCAAGCGCCTGCGAGGTGGTCGGGTTCGACACCACCAGGATCATCCCGTCGACGTTGCCCGCGAGCAGCTGGTTCACCGCGCGCTCTTCCTCGGCGAGCTGGTAGTCGGTGGTCACCGGCACGATCGCGTAGCCGCCCGCCGCCGCGGTCTGCGCGATGCCCTGCAGGCATTCGGCGAAGGTCGGGTTCAGCAGCGTGGGCAGCACGACGCCGAGCACGCGGCTGCGCTGGGTGCGCAGTGTCCGGGCGCTGGCATTGGCGACATACCCCAGCTCGGCGGCGACGCGCTCGACCAGCGCGCGGGTGGCCGGCGCCACCTTGTCGGGGAAATTGAACGCGCGCGACACCGTGGCGACGGAGACGCCAGCGTGTCGGGCAACGATCTGGATGTTCATCGAGGGCATCGAGGCGGTTTCATGTAATCGATTACATTGGACCGCCTCAGTGTGACGCCCTGATGACCTAAAAAAAACCGCGTTAACCCTGGCAGGGCAACGCGGTTGTCGCTTCGGCGGAAGGCGGGGGCGCTACTTGCCGCGCCGCACGCGCCGGATCTCGTCGAGGATCAGGCAGATCGCGCCGATGGTGATGGCGCTGTCGGCCACGTTGAAGGCCGGGAAGTGGCTGCTGCCCAGGTGGAAGTCGAGGAAGTCGACCACGTAGCCGTGCATCATGCGGTCGACCACGTTGCCGATGGCGCCGCCCAGGATGCAGGCCATCGCGAAGCTGAACAGCTTCTGCCCCGGGTGCGACTTCAGCATCCAGACGATGAAGACCGCCGCCGCCACGCCGATGCCGGTGAACAGCCAGCGCTGCCAGCCCGAATGGTCCGCGAGGAACGAGAAGGCCGCACCGGTGTTGTGAGCCCGCACGATGTTGAAAAAGCTCGTGACGTAGGTCGCGTCGCCGAGTCGGTAGTAGCCGAGGATCAGCGTCTTGGTGAACTGGTCGAGGATGAACAGGACCAGCGCCAGGCCGAGCCAGGGCCAGATGCCTGCGCCGGACGACGACAGCTTGCGGGTGGTGGCGGTGCGGGCCATTACGCGACGCTCCGCGCTTCGCCCGCGCCGTAGAGGTTGGTGGTGCAGCGGCCGCAGATCGTCGTGTGGGCCGGGTCATGGCCGACGTCGGCGCGGTAGTGCCAGC
>CALRYR010000381.1:0-4797 GCA_943372425.1 Variovorax sp. YR752
GGCAATGTCCCCGCCGTGCCGCTGCGCGCCGCCGCGATGCGCCGTGCCATGGTCAACTTGGTCGAGAACGCCTTCCGCCATGGACGCCCGCCGGTGCGCATCGTTACCGGTAGCAGCCCGCAAGGCCCGTGGTTCGAGGTATCGGACCAGGGCAACGGCATCGACCCGGCCGATGGCGAGCGCTTGAAGCAGCCCTTTCGCCGCAGCACCGGCGATGCGCGCGGCGGGCCGGCCGGTGCGGGCTTGGGGCTGGCCATCGTCCAGCGTGTGGCACAGGCCCATGGCGGCCGACTCGATCTGTTGCCGGGCGAGGGCGGCGGGCTGCGGGCGCGGGTGAGCCTGCCGCCATCCACGCATCGGTGTCCCGACCCCGCGTCGTAACGAATTCCTTCGCGCCGCAGGGCCCGCACACACGCTGTCACAGCGCGCGTTGCGTGCGCGCCAGCACTACCACTTCCGCGGGATGCGGGCCCCGCCTTTCGTGGAGTCGGCCTATGGCCGATGCACGCCGCGCAAGCATTGGATAAATCGGGCGATGGGCATTCAATAGGCACGCCTCGATGGCATGCGGACAGCGACCGCATCCGGAGGCCATGCGCTGCATCGGCGTCCGTTCCGCACGGGTGGCCGACACATCCGCGCCAGCGCGCGGAGTTCCCACGATGAACGCCCACGCCCTCCGAGGAGACTGCCATGAAGAAGAACGCCCCACCGACGTCCATGCCTGCCACCAAGTCGACCGGCAAATCGCACACCTCCTCATCGCCGCCCCGCAGCCACGGCTACAGCACCGCCAATGCCGACCCGGTGCGCAGCAACATGGTCAAGCCCGGCCGCTTCGGCTTCCTGTTTCCCGAGCTGTCGACCAGCCCGTGGACCACCGGCAGCCCGACCACCGATGCGCAGGTGGCCGAGGAACTGGGTGCGGCGATGCATGCGCCGGTGACCAACCCGACGCCCGGCGTCATCCCGGCCGGCTTCACCTATTTCGGGCAGTTCGTCGACCACGACATCACTTTCGACCCCACCAGCCTCGGCGAGAACGCGGTGGACGTGGCGGACCTCGTCAACTTCCGCTCGCCCGCGCTCGACCTCGACAGCCTCTATGGCTCAGGGCCGCGCGACCAGCCCTTCCTCTATCGACGGCAGACGGAGACCAGCGCGAACCAGTTCATCCTGGGGCCGGTCAAGGATTTAGGCGCGGGGCCGGGCGCCGACGTCCCGCAGGTGCAAGCGCTGGATGGCGCGGCCTACGACCTGCCGCGCACCTGCTTCTCGCAGGGCGATGCGACGGCCATCCTTGGCGACAAGCGCAACGACGAGAACCTCATCGTCGCGCAACTGCACCGCACGATGCTGCACTTCCACAACGCGATCTGCCTCGCCTTTCCGGAGAAGTCCTTCCTCGACGTGCGCCGGCTGGTGATCCACCACTACCAGCGCATCCTGCTCAACCAGTTCCTGCCGCTCATCGTGGGGCAGCAGGCCGTCGACGACGCCATGACCGAGCTGAAGTTCTATCGCATCGGCCCCGGCGAGTTGGCCACCGAGCCCTTCATCCCACTCGAATTCTCGGGGGCGGCCTATCGCTTCGGTCACAGCATGGTGCGCTCCAAGTACGAGTTCAACCGCGTGTTCCCCGCCGGCACCGACTTCCGTCTGGCCTTCACCTTCACCGGCGATGGCTTCGCGAATGCGCCCGGCGGGCCGCTGCTGCAGTACCCGACGAACTGGCTGCTCGACTTCAGCGGCTTCTTCCCGGATCTCGGCCGCACGCCGCAGATGGCCGCCGCCATCGACGCGTCGATCTCCGACCAGCTCATGATCGGCGCGCCGCCCGGGCGGCCACTCGCCGCGCTGAACCTGCTTCGCGGCTCGATGCACTACAAGCTGCCCACCGGCCAGGCCGTGGCCGGGCGCATGGGCATGCCGCTGCTGACCAAGGCCGAACTGGAGAGCGGCACCGGCGGCGCGGTGATCAAGAAGTTCAACATCGGCGAACACACGCCGCTGTGGTTCTACCTGCTGAAGGAAGCCGAGGTGAAGGCCGGCAGCAAGCACCTCGGGCCGACCGGTGCAGCGATCGTCGCGGAGGTGTTCGTCGGCCTGCTGAAGGACGACCCCGAGAGCCTGCTCGGCAACCCGCCCAAGCCGGGCGAGGAACTGCCGTCGGCCGATGGCCACTTCAAGATCAGCGACCTCTTCAACTTCACGGAGAAGCAGAAGGGCAAGGGCAACATCCCGGCCGCGGGGGTGATCAACCCGTTGGCGTAGGAGAGGGCCGCGTGTAACGCTGAAGGGTCGCGTTTGGGAATCCAGGCACGCGCTCGCTGCGTATGAGTGGGTGTCGCCGCGCATCTCCGTGGCGGCACATCCAACAGGAGCCATCCATGTCACGCAAGTTCTCGCACCTCGCTTCCCTCACGCTCGCCGCCGCACTGTCGGTCGGTGCCGTCACGGCCTATGCCCAGGTGATGGTCGGCGGCGCGCCGATGTACGCCAACAAGGACATCATCGACAACGCGGTCAACTCGAAGGACCACACCACGCTTGTCGCCGCGGTCAAGGCCGCCGGCCTGGTCGATACGCTGAAGGGACCGGGCCCGTTCACGGTCTTCGCGCCGACCAACGAAGCCTTCGCCGCGCTGCCGGCCGGCACCGTCGACACCTTGCTCAAGCCCGAGAACAAGGCCACGCTCACGAGCATCCTCACCTACCACGTGGTGCCGGGCAAGATCGACGCCAAGATGCTCATGAAGATGATGGACGACGGCAAGGGCACCACGTCGTTCAAGACCGTGGCTGGCGGCACGCTCGTCGCCAAGACCAGCGGCGGCAAGGTGATGATCACCGACGAGAAGGGCGGCACCGCCACCGTGACCATCGCCGACGTGGTGCAGTCGAACGGTGTGATCCACGTGGTCGACAAGGTGCTGCTGCCGAAGTAAGTGCAACGGGCCGCGCTGCTGTGCGCAACGGTGTGCAGCGCGGTCACTACACTCGACGTTCGCCCTCAACCAACGTCGTTCGCGCATCGCAATGGAATTCTTCACCCTGGTGGTCTTCGTCGCCATCGGCCTCTACGTGCTCAAGGCCACGGACCAGGGCCGCCGCATCCGTCTGCTGGGCAGCCACCTCGGCCAGTATCAGATCGAGAAGTTGATGGAGACGCTGACCGAAGGCTATCTGCGCTGCCTCGGCGAGAGCGACGAGGAGCGGCAGGCGCAGATCTGGTCGCTGCTCGCGCAGAGCGAGCAGACCCTCGCGTCGCAGTTCGAACGGTTCGCCAGCGATTTCGCCAAGGTCGACGCGGCGCAGACGCGCGTCAGCAAGCTGCCGATCGCGGTCCCGATGGTCGACCGGCTGCTGCCGGCCCTCACCTTCGATGCACGCGCAGCGTTTGCGATCCATGCGCGGGGCATCGCCGATGCTGCGGCCAACGTGGCGGGGCAGAGCCCCAAGGCCAAGGCCTTCACGATGTCGGCCGAACTCTTTCTCATGCAGCACACCTGCCACTGGTTCTGCCGCTCGCGTGCGGTGGCCAATGCGCGGCTGCAGGTGCGTCACGGCACCTCGCATGCGATGGCGCTCGCCTCGGTGTCGCCGACCACGCGCGAGGCCTATCGCGCGTTGACCGGCGTCTGAGCGACGCACGCATCCGGAAGAAAGTCACCGCCATGTCCCTCACCGACCAGCTCCAGATTCCGCGGCCCAACCCCGACGGCAGCTTCGCCGCACCGGTGCCGCCACCGGCCGACAGCGCGGCCGATGCGCTGCGCGATGCCCGGGAACGCCATGCCGCGCTGACCAAGCAGCTGGATGCGGTCAACGAACTGCTGGCCAAGCCGCTCAACGAGATCCTGGCCGACCGCGAGCATTTCAAGGAAGCCGCCGCCGCATGGGACGCCTTCGGCGCCATGTGGATGCTGTCGCAGCGCGCCATGAAGCGGGTGGCGCTCGACCTGGCCGCGCAGGTCGGCGTGAGCGAGGGCGAGGTGGTCGCCCGTGCATTGGTGCAGGCCAATGCGGTGCTCAACGGCGACGGCGTGGACCTGGGCGGCATCGTCGCCGAAGCGCAGCTCGCGCACATCGATCGGCACAAGCCCTTCCTGCGCAAGCAGTTCCGGTAGAGCCCCGACGCCTGCGCGGCACGACGGCTCTCCGTATCCTCCATCGCCATGGAAGTTTCCGCCTCTCCCGAACTGGCCTCGCTCACCGACTTCGCCGAGCGCCATCCCCGTCTCTTCGTGCTGACCGGCGCCGGCTGCAGCACCGATTCGGGCATCCCCGACTACCGCGACGTCAACGGCGACTGGAAGCGGCCGTCGCCGGTCACCTTCCAAGCCTTCACCGGCGACGAGCTCACGCGCCGCCGCTACTGGGCGCGCAGCCTGGTCGGCTTTCCGACCATGGCGACCGCGCGGCCGGGTGCCGCGCACCATGCGCTGGCCCGGCTCGAGACCTCGGGCCGCGTCGGCATGCTGCTGACGCAGAACGTCGATGGCCTGCACGACGCCGCCGGTAGCCGGAGAACCATCGACCTGCACGGCCGCATCGACACCGTGCGCTGCCTGGGCTGCGAGACCCGCACGCCGCGTGCAGCGCTGCAGCAGCAACTGCGCGAACGCAACCCGGCCTGGGCCGCGCTGGAGGCGAAAGCCGCGCCCGACGGCGACGCCGACCTGGACGGGCGCGATTTCGCGGCCTTCGACGTGCCCGACTGCCCGTTGTGCGGCGGCATGCTCAAGCCCGACGTGGTGTTCTTTGGCGAGAGCGTGCCGCGCGAAAGGGTGCAGG
>CALRYR010000382.1:0-4790 GCA_943372425.1 Variovorax sp. YR752
GCTGCGAGGCGGCCGAGAAGGTGCGAGGCCACTGGTTGTCGGCCGGGCCGACCGTGGTCGTGACCGAGTTGTCTGCGTCGGTACCGAAATACATGGCCTGGTAGTACTGGAACAGCGGCTTCAGGTCGACGAAGGCCACCTTCTGTTCCGACTTCGACACCACCACGGCAAGGCCCGTCTTGGCGTAGCTGTTGAAGGCGCTGCCGCCAGCCCTGAACTTGGCGCGCTTGCTGCCATCGCTGAGCGGCGACAGGCTGGCGTAGCTGTCCTGGCCCGGCACGCCAGCCGGCAGGTAGGCCGTCCGCGAGACGCCCGTGGTCACCGAAATCTCGGTCGGCGCCTTCATGTCGGCAGGCAACGGCACGTAGCCCAGCACTTTCATGTAGGCGGTGTTGCCGAGGTTGGGCAGGCCTGGCGTGACGTCGGTCCACTCGCCAAAGTTGTCAGGACAACGGCCGTTGCTGCAGAGGCTTGCCAGCGCCACCACCGCGATCTCACCCCGCAGATTCACGGTGTCCCAGACGGTGATGAAGGCGAACTCGTTGCTGTTGCTGATCGCGACCGCGGTCGGCACCTTGCCTGCAGCAAGCTGCGCAGTGGCCTTGTTCTGAGCCGTGTTGCTCTGTGTGCTGGCGATCAGGCCGTTCTGGAAGACCATCAGCCCGTTCACGCACCAGCCGGGCCGCCCGTAGCAGCGGGCCACGGCCACCGGGTTGCTGGTGTCGCTGCCGGCCTTCTTGTAGTCCACGGCATTGATCTCATCGAGGCCGTTACCGTAGTACGCCCACGACAGCTCCGGCTTCTGTGAGATCACCTGATTGCTGATCGACGAAATCGCCAGCGTGCTCACGCCCACGCGCTGGGTCGGCGAGTCAGGCATGAACGCCACGTTGCCGATGTTCGAGGAGTAGTCGCCCACCGTGGTGCTGTAGGAGCCGACCTGCCAAGTGCCGCAATTGGGCTCGATGCAGGGGCGTTGCCCGCCGCTGCTCCGGGGGACGAACGGCGTGTCTGATCGCTTGCCCCAAGTCGGCAGATTGCTGAGCTTGTCGGCGTTGCCGTACTCGGCCGACGAAGGTCCGTAGCGATAGGCGATGCCACCATCCTTGCCGATCATCGCGGCAGTCGCCTTGTAGGCGGTCGCATCGAAAACCCCGGCGCTGTTGAGCACGTTGTTGGCGAGGGCTGGGTCGACGGTGTTGACCACCGAGGCGCTGCCACTGCTGCCGTCTGCCTGGACGCTCGTGGTGAGGCTGGTGCTGCCCGCCGTCGTGCCCGTCGAAGCAGTCGTTCCGCCGCCACCACCTCCTCCGCACCCGGCCAACGCCGCTGCTAAAACGAGCGACATCGTGTATTTGTAGTCATTGACTTGAAACAATGTAGGAATCCTCTGATTGACAGTGGCGCGTTTGTACCTTTTTGACCAGTCGACGGGAACTCTTCTTTCAAATCCTTGCTCTCGTCGGCAGGGATGCCACACTGTGTCGTTACAAACACCCTGCCATGGTTACAGCAATGGATACTTCCTTCTACATCGCGCGACGCAATCGATTGGCAGCAACTATCGGGCCCGGTGCCGTGGCCATCATTCCGACTGCACCGGCGCGGCCGCGCAACCGTGACAGCGACTACCTCTACCGTCACGACAGCTACTTCTATTACCTGACCGGTTTCACCGAGCCCGACGCCTGGCTGGTGCTGACCGGCAGCGGCCACGCCACGCTGTTCTGCGCGCCGAAGGATCTGGAGCGTGAAATCTGGGACGGCCACC
Source organism: Variovorax sp. YR752 (assembly GCA_943372425.1). Taxonomy (GTDB): domain Bacteria; phylum Pseudomonadota; class Gammaproteobacteria; order Burkholderiales; family Burkholderiaceae_C; genus Variovorax. The sequence goes on from CALRYR010000382.1 coordinate 1,772, forward strand.
GGCTCGGCCCCGAAGCAGCACCCGAAACCCTGGGGGTGAACGCGGCCTGTCCGGTCACGGAACTCGACGCCAAGCTGCCGCGCCTGCTGGAGAACACCGCGGCCGTCTGGTACCCCTTCGCCACGCACAAGGGGCTGGAGTCGCGCATCGACGGCTGGCTGTCGTCGGTCCGGTCGCGCGTGCGCTTCGGCGCGATGTGCCCCGACCAACAGCGCGACCTGTGCGGCCCGCTCGACGAGATGCGGCTGGTGAAGGACGCGCACGAGCTCGACATCATCCGGCGCGCCGGCAAGATCAGCGCCGGTGCCCATGTGCGCGCGATGCAGGCCTCCGCCCGCATGCTGCGCGAGGGCCGCGACCTGCGTGAATACCACCTCGACGCCGAGCTGATGCACGAATTCCGCATGGGCGGCTCGCAGTACCCGGCCTACCCGTCCATCGTCGCCGCCGGTGCCAACGCCTGCGTGCTGCACTACCACGCCGACGTGGCGCCGGTACGCCCCGGCGAGCTGGTGCTCATTGATGCGGGCTGCGAACTCGACGGCTACGCCAGCGACATCACCCGCACCTTCCCGGCCGACGGCCGATTCACCGGCCCGCAGCGCGCGCTGTACGACATCGTGCTGGCGAGCCAGGTCGCCGCCGTGGCTGCGACCAAGGCCGGCAACCGCTTCAACGACCCGCACGAGGCCGCCGTGAAGGTGCTCGCGCAGGGCATGCTCGACGTGGGCCTGCTCGACGCCAACAAAGTCGGCAGCCTCGACGACGTGATCGAGCAGCGCGCCTACTTCCCCTTCTACATGCATCGCACCGGCCACTGGATGGGCATGGACGTGCACGACTGCGGGAGCTACGTCGAGCCGACGCAGCAGGGCGAGGTGAGCGAACGCAAGGACCCGCTGAGCGGCGAGACCATCAAGAACCGGCCGAGCCGCATCCTGCACCCGGGCATGGTGCTGACCATCGAGCCCGGCATCTATGTGCGGCCGGGCGAGGGCGTGCCAGAGCAGTTCCACCACATCGGCATCCGCATCGAGGACGACGCGATCGTCACTGCGAATGGCTGCGAGCTGACCACGCGCGACGTGCCGGTCGACGCCGACGAGATCGAGGCACTGATGCGCTGAGGCCAGCGCGCCGGCTTCGGCATCAGTCCGCCTTGAAGCCGGTCGCCGCCACCGCCTTGCCCCAGGCCACCGTGTCGTCGGCGATCAGTTGCGCGAACTCCGCCGTACCGGTGCCGGTCGCGCGGAAGCCCGCGTCCAGCATCTTCTGCCGGCCGTCGGCCGACTGCATGGCCCGCACGATGTCGGCATTCAGCTTGCGCACGATGTCCGGCGGCGTCTTCGCCGGCGCGACGATGCCGAACCACGAGGTGAACGCCAGCTTGGGATAGCCCTGCTCCTGGATGGTCGGCACATCGGGCAGCGACGGGCTGCGCACGGCACCGGTGCTGCCCAGCGCGATCAGCTTGCCCGACTTCACCGTCGATGCCGCCAGGCCGACCGAGGCGAACACGCCGGACACGTCGCCGCCGTACAGCGCGCCCAACGCGTCGGCCGTGTTGCGGTAGTGGATAGGCTCGGCCTTCTGACCGATCGCATCGCCGAACATGTAGGCGCCGAAGTGACCCGGCGTGCCGGCACCGAAGGTCGCCATGAACAGGCCCTTCTGCTGCTTGCTCCAGTCGACGAACTCGCGCACGTTCTTCGACGGCACCTTCTGCGGATTGACCAGCAGCACGAAGTCCGACACGACCACCTGACTCACCGGCACGAAGTCCTTCACCGGGTCGTAGGGCAGGCGGTTGTAGCTGCTCGGCGCGATGCTCATCTGGCCCGTCTCGGCCAGCATCAGCGTGTAGCCGTCGGGCGTGGCGCGGGCTGCCTCGCTGGCGGCGATCAGCCCGCCGGCGCCCGGCTTGTTGTCGACCACCACGCCCTGGTTGCCCCAGCCTTCCGACAGCTTCTGCGCGAGCAGGCGCGCGACGATGTCGGGACCGGTGCCGGCCGGAAAGCCGACGATGATGCGCACCGGCCTGTCCGGATAGCTGCCTTGGGCGACCGCCGGAAGGGCGGCGCAGGCGGCCCAGGCGGCGGCCACGGCCAGCGCCGCGCGACGGCGTGAAATGCGGAAATCGCTCATGTATGTCTCCTTGTTTTGGGGGAAAGGCTGGCCGCTCGGATCGGCGCGGCAACGCTAGGTGACGGCGAAGAACTGCATCTCGACGCAATCCGGCCGGCGCACGCCGCTGCCGATGAAGAGCCGCTCGTTGATCCAGCCGAGCGCGGCCGATGCCGTCTCGAAGCGCGGCGCGCAACGGAAATAGATCTCGGCCGGGTCGACCGGCTCGCCACGCGCGAGCCGCGCCATCGCCTCGGGCGCGCCGCAGCGCAGCGCGGTGTTCTGCACATAGATCCAATCGCCGGCGTCGGTTTCGAGCGTGTAGCGCGCATCGAGGTCGCTCATGCCGTTGGCCGTCATCAGCTGGAAATCCGCGCCGCCGGGCGCGACGCGCGCCTGCCAACCGTGGCCTTCGGCCGAGCCGCCGGTGATGGGCACCAATCGGCGCCGGCCGCGCGGCGTGATGCCGATGTCCTGCGGCGCGCCCACCTCCACGCGCAGCGCGGCGAAGTGTTCGAGCACAGGCGGGGCGACGAGAGGCGATGCGGGGTTCGAGGGCATGCCGCTAGCGTAATTCCGGGTGGCCCGCCGGTCTGTCATCCCGGAAGATGACACGATGCATGCCGCCCCTGTCGCTCCACCATCGCCCCGGCGCGACTCGCCATGAGAACCTGGCAGGCCGCGCCCGCGAGCGACCGGCGCACCCAGGCGCTGAGCGAGCTGATCGGCCAGCTCGGCAGCCCGCGCTTCGGCCCGGCCGTCCTCGACGGGCTGCAGGAACTCGTGCCGGCCGCTTCGTGGTCGGTGTACCGGCTGGGGGTGCGGCCCGCGCTCTTCCTGTCGGCATCGCGTGGTGTGCCCGACACCACGCGCGATTGCTGGCGTGCCTACCTCA
>CALRYR010000383.1:0-4789 GCA_943372425.1 Variovorax sp. YR752
CACCGCCGGCCTGGCGCGGCTGGTCGATGCGGCGCATCCGCTCGCGGTCGGTGCCATCACCGATGCCGAGCTGGACGCCAACCCCTCGCTCGTCAAGAGCATGAGCGTGCAGCCGCCGCGCGGCACGGGCACGGTGCGCACCATCCGCATCGGCGGCGAAACCGACGCAAAGATCGACTTCCAGCCCTGCGGCGGCACGCACGTGGCGAACACGTCGGAGATCGGCGCGGTGGTCGTCACCAAGATCGAGAAGAAGAGTGCGAACAGCCGGCGCGTGGTGATCGGCTGGGCGGCCTGAGCGGCGCCACCAGGAACCTTCCCACTGACTCCCGCTCCGACTGCCGGCATGCTCCGCACTCTCTTCTCCCGACTCTCCGTCGCCGCGCTCGCCCTGGCGGCCATGCTGCCGGCCGCCGCCCAGTTGCAGCCGAAGGCCTCGCCAGTCGTCACCACGCCGCACGTGCGGGCCGAATTGGTCGCGCATGCGCCGGACGGCGTCGCGCCAGGCGCCCCCGTCTGGGTCGGCCTGCAGATCACGCACCAGCCCGAGTGGCACACCTACTGGAAGAACGCCGGCGACTCCGGCCTGCCGACCGAGCTGACGTGGACCCTGCCCCCCGGGATGGTCGCCGGCGACATCGCCTGGCCGGTGCCGAAGAAGATCCCGATCGGCAACCTCGCGAACTACGGCTACGAGCACACGGTGCTGCTGCCGGTGCAGCTCAAGATGGCGCCCGACTTCAAGCCGGCGGCCACGTTGATCGGCGCGGGCGGGGTCGACATCCGCCTCAAGGCCTCGTGGCTGGTCTGCCGCAAGGAATGCATTCCCGAAGAAGGCGAGTTCGCGCTGACGCTGCCGGCGCAAGGCTCGACCGCGCTGCACAAGGCCGAGTTCGACGCGGCCTTCGCAGCGCAGCCGGTGCCGCTCGATCAGCCCGGCACCGTCGCGGTGGCCGACAAGGTGCTGAACGTGCGCATCGACGGCCTGCCGCCGGCCGCGCGCGGCAAGACGCTCGAGTTCTTCCCCGAGACCCCCGAGGTGATCCACACCGCCGCCGTCTCCGGCAAGGACTGGACACAAGCCTGGCAGGGCGACAGTTGGACGGCGACGATCCCGCTGGCCGACCAGCGCAGCGCCAGCCCGACGACGATGCCGGTCGTGCTCGCGCTGGCCGAGGCCGACCGGCGCGAGGGCGCACCGATCGCCTGGCGTGCCGAAGCACCCGTGACCGGCACCTGGCCGGCGACCGCGGCCGTGGCGCAGGTGTCCCCAGCGCTGCAGGCGGCGCTCGAAGCCAACACGGCGGTGCCGTTGCCGCAGCCGGCGGGCAGCTTCGTGATGGCGCTGCTCGGCGCCCTGCTGGGCGGCCTGCTGCTGAACCTCATGCCCTGCGTGTTCCCGGTGCTCGCCATCAAGGTGCTGAGCTTCGCCAACCACGCGGGTGACCGGCGCGGCCACCGCACCGCCGGGCTGGCTTACACGGCCGGCGTGATGGTGACCTTCCTCGCGCTGGGCGCCGGCATGCTGGCCCTGCGTGCGGCCGGCGAGCAATTGGGCTGGGGCTTCCAGCTGCAGTCGCCGGCGGTGGTGGCGGTGCTGGCGGCGCTGTTCACGCTCGTGGGGCTCAACCTGGCCGGGATGTTCGAGTTCGGCCTGCTGGTGCCGCGCTCGCTGTGCGCCGCGCAGGTGAAGCATCCGGTGGCGAACGACTTTCTCTCGGGCGTGCTGGCGGTGGTGATCGCTTCGCCCTGCACCGCGCCCTTCATGGGCGCATCGCTCGGCTTCGCCATCGGCCTGCCGGCCGCCCAGGCGCTGATGCTGTTCGCCGCGCTCGGCTTCGGCCTCGCCCTGCCCTACCTGGTGGCGGGCTTCGTGCCGGCCGTCGCGCACCTGCTGCCCAAGCCAGGCGCCTGGATGGACACGCTGCGCCGCGTGCTCGCGTTCCCGATGTTCGCCACCGTCGCCTGGCTGGTCTGGGTGCTGGGCCAGCAGAGCGGCATCGACGGTGCCGGCGCGCTGCTCGGCCTGCTGGTGTGCCTGGCCGCGGTGGTGTGGTCGTTCACCCTGCGCGGGCGCACTCGCGTGGTCCTTGCCAGCGTGCTGCTGGCCGGTACCGCGGCGGTGACCGCGGCGATCGGCGGCAACATCGTGCGGCCGGCCGAGCCGGCGGTGGCCGCGAGCGGTGCGCGCTGGCAGCCCTGGTCGGCCGCGCGCGTGGCCGAACTGCAGGCCGCAGGCCGGCCGGTGTTCATCGACTTCACCGCCGCCTGGTGCGTCACCTGCCAATACAACAAGAAAGCCACCCTGAGCGACGCCGAGCTGCTGGCCGACTTCGACGCCCGCCAGGTCGCGCTGCTGCGCGCCGACTGGACCCGGCAGGACCCGGCCATCACCGCCGCGATCAATGCCCTGGGCCGCAGCGGCGTGCCGGTGTACGTCCTGCAGGCACCGGGCAAGGCGCCAGTCGTGCTGACCGAAATCCTCAGCAAAAGCGATCTGAAGGCGGCACTGGCGAAGCTGTGAAAAGCCCCGCCGGTGCGATGTCCATGACGGCACTACGGCTTGTCACAGCGGGGTGAGGAAATCGGCCTAAGCTGCGGCGGTCATTCGATTTCCCCAGGAGTCTGCAGACCATGCCATCCCTGTCATCGTCCGCCTCGCGTTCCGCCCGCGCCGCCCTTGCCGCCCGCGACGCGGGTGCCGCCCTCAGCCGCGCCTCGCGCCGCGCCGTGATGGCCGCAGCCGTCGCGCTCGGCAGCACGCTGCTCATCGGCGCACCGGCGCATGCCGCGCCCGCCGTCGGCCAGAAGGCCCCCGACTTCGTCGCCATGGACACGCGCGGCGCGCAACACAAGCTCTCCGATTTCGCCGGCAAGTACGTCGTGCTGGAGTGGACCAACCCCGGCTGCCCCTTCGTGCGCAAGCACTACGACAGCGGGAACATACCCGCCACGCAGAAGGCCGCGACGGCCAAGGGCGTGGTCTGGCTCGCCATCAATTCCACCGAGCGCGCCGCCAGCGACTACCTGCAGCCCGCCGCGCTCGACGGCTGGATGAAGAAGCAATCGGCCGCACCGACCGCCGTGCTGATGGACGAAGACGGCACCATCGGCCAGGCCTACGGCGCGCGCACCACGCCGCACATCTTCATCATCGACCCCAAGGGCACGCTGGTGTACGCCGGCGGCATCGACAGCATCCCGTCGTCCCGGCCGGACGACATCAAGACCGCCACCAACTATGTGAACCAGGCCCTGGGCGAGGCCTTCGGCGGCAAGCCGATCAGCGCGGCGGCGACGCGGCCGTACGGGTGCTCGATCAAATACAAGTCCTGATCGAGGCGACAGCAACGCCCGGTCCGCGGGCATCCTCGACAATCGGGGCATGCCCTTCGCTCCCCTGCTCAACGACACCTTCCTGCGCGCCTGCTGGCGCCAGGCGACCGACCACACCCCCATCTGGCTGATGCGCCAGGCCGGGCGCTACCTGCCGGAGTACGTCGCGACGCGCGCCAAGGCCGGCAGCTTCATGGGGCTCGCCACCAACGTGGACTACGCGACCGAGGTGACGCTGCAGCCGCTGGAGCGCTTTCCGCTCGACGCGGCCATCCTGTTCTCCGACATCCTGACCGTGCCGGACGCCATGGGCCTCGGCCTGTCCTTCGAGGCGGGCGAAGGCCCGCGCTTCGCCCGGCCGGTTCGCGACGAGGCGGCCATCGCCGCGCTCACGGTGCCCGACCTCGACAAGTTGCGCTACGTGTTCGACGCGGTCACGTCGATCCGCCGCGCGCTGGACGGCCGCGTGCCGCTGATCGGCTTTTCCGGCAGCCCGTGGACGCTGGCCTGCTACATGGTCGAAGGCGCCGGCTCGAGCGACTACCGGCTGGTGAAGTCGCTGATGTACAGCCGCCCCGACCTGATGCACCAACTGCTGACGGTGAACGCCGACGCCGTGGCCGCCTACCTGAACGCGCAGATCGACGCCGGCGCCCAGGCCGTGATGCTGTTCGACAGCTGGGGCGGCGTGCTGGCCGACGGCGCCTTCCAGGAATTCAGCCTGGCCTACACGGCGCGGGTGCTGGGGCAGCTCAAGCGCGACGGCGCCGACGGCACGCCGGTGCCGCGCATCGTCTTCACCAAGGGCGGCGGCCTGTGGCTCGACGCCATGCGTGCGCTGGACTGCGAGGTGCTGGGGCTCGACTGGACCGTGAACCTCGGCGCTGCACGCGCCAAGGTCGGCGAAGGCCCGCAGGCCAAGGCGTTGCAGGGCAACATCGACCCCAACGTGCTGTTCGCGCCTCCGGCGCGCATCGAGGCCGAGGTGGCCAAGGTGCTGCGGAGTTTCGGCACGCCGCACGCGGACACCACGCAGCCCGGCCCGACGCACATCTTCAACCTCGGCCACGGCATCAGCCAGTTCACGCCGCCGGACCACGTGGCGGCGCTGGTCAGCGCTGTCCACGCCCAGTCGAGGGCGCTGCGGGCATGAGCGCTCGCTTGCACTTTTTCACGGTTTGTTGGTGAGTAAGCCAAAAGTGTTGTTTCGAGATTTGTCAAGCAAAACGGGGCTGCGCGGTTGACTTATGCACAAAACCTTTGTTGCGGTGCGCCAAAACATCCGAGGGATCGTGCACCCCGCTCCCAAAGCGATAGCGTCGCTAAGTCGTTGATTCATAACGAATCGCCGGGATGCTTTTTTTGCGGGCACTCTAGTCGGAGCCTTGATTTTCAAGGGCTGGCGGCGTGTGGAGCGCGACATCGACCCGCCAGACGCCCGGCGCGGCGACCG
>CALRYR010000384.1:0-4781 GCA_943372425.1 Variovorax sp. YR752
ATTGCCGGTGTTGACGGTCACGCTGACGGCGAAGGCCGCGGCCAGCGCGAGGATGGCGCCGGCCATGTAGGAGCGGATGAGCGTGTCGCGCGTCGACATCAGCAGCTTGGATTCGCCGGCGTCGACCATCTTGGTCACGAATTCGGCAGGTGCGAGATAGGCCATGTGATTACCTGAAAAAAGAGAGATGAAGAAGGTGGGGCGGCGTTCAGCCGAGCGCGACCAGCACGCGGCCGCCGTCGACGCGCACCGCGTGGGCGCGCACCGAGTTCTGCGGTGCCTCGAGGCATTCGCCGGTGCGCAGGTCGAAGTGGTTCTTGTAGAGCGGCGAGGCGACCACGACGCGGTCGCCCAGGCTGCCGACCAGCCCGCGCGAAAGCACGCTGGCGCCGGACTGTGGGTCGACGTTGTCGATGGCGTGGAAGCGGTCGTCGCCGATGCGGAAGACCGCGACATGGCGGCCCTCCACCAGCGCGCAGACGCCGGTGTTGGGAAGGATGTCGTCGACCGCGCAGACGGCGGTCCATGGCAGGGTGTCGGTGGACATGTGGATGTTCCTGGTGGGGTCAGGCCGGCGTGGCCTCGGCCGGTGCTGCAGCAATTTCCTCGGGCCGGGCCGGGCGGATCTGGCCGCGTTCCTGCATGAAGACGATGCGTTCGTCGGTCTTGTCGCTGTTGACGAAGGTGCGGAAACGCTGGCGCACCGTCGGGTCGGTCACGGCGGTCTTCCATTCACACTGGTAGGTGTCGACCACGTGCTGCATCTGGGCTTCGAGCTCGGCACCAAGCCCCAAGCTGTCGGCGATCAGCACGTCCTTCAGGTAGTCGAGGCCGCCTTCGAGGTTGTCGCGCCAGGTGCTGGTGCGCTGCAGGCGGTCGGCCGTGCGCACATAGAACATCAGGAAGCGGTCGATCAGCGCGATGAGCCGCTCTTTGCTCAGGTCGCTGGCAATCAGTTCGGCATGGCGCGGCTTCATACCGCCGTTGCCGCAGACATAGAGGTTCCAGCCCTTGTCGGTGGCGATGATGCCGACGTCCTTGCCCTGCGCCTCGGCGCATTCGCGGGTGCAGCCCGAGACGCCGAACTTGATCTTGTGCGGCGCACGCAGCCCTTTGTAGCGGTTCTCCAACTGCACGGCCAGGCCGACCGAATCGTCCACGCCGTAGCGGCACCAGGTTGAGCCCACGCAGCTCTTCACCGTGCGCAGCGACTTGCCGTAGGCGTGGCCGCTCTCGAAGCCGGCGGCGATCAGCTCTTCCCAGATCAGTGGCAACTGGTCGACGCGCGCGCCGAACATGTCCACGCGCGCACCGCCCGTGACCTTGGTGTACAGGCCGTACTTCTTGGCGACCTGGCCCACGGCGATCAGGCCATCGGGCGTGACCTCGCCGCCGGGCATGCGCGGCACGACGGAGTAGGTGCCGTCCTTCTGGATGTTGCCCAGGAAGTAGTCGTTGCTGTCCTGCAGGCTGGCCAGCTGCGGCTTGAGCACGAACTCGTTCCAGACCGAGGCCAGCACGCTGGCGGCCAACGGCTTGCAGATGTCGCAACCCAGGCCTTGGCCGTGCTTGTGCAGCAGGTCGTCGAAGGTTTTGATCTGCCCGACGCGCACCAGGTGGTAGAGCTCCTGGCGCGAATAGGCGAAGTGCTCGCACAGGTGGTTGTTGACCGCCATGCCGCGCTTGGCCATCTCGAACTTCATCACCTGCGTGACCAGCGGCACGCAGCCGCCGCAGGTGGCGCCGGCCTTGGTGCAGGCCTTGATCTCGGCGATGGTGCAGGCGCCGCCGTCGACGGCTGCGCCGATCTGCGCCTTGCTCACGTTGTTGCACGAGCAGATCTGCGCGGTGTCGGGCAGCGCCTCCACGCCCAGGCCCGGCTTGGCCTTGCCGTCGCTCGACGGCAGGATCAGGAACTCCGGCTCGGCTGGTAGAGTGATGCCGTTGAGTGCCATCTGCAGCAGCGTGCCGTATTCGTCGGCGTTGCCTACCAGCACCGCGCCCAGCAGCGCCTTGCCGTCCTCGCTGACCACGATCTTCTTGTAGACCTGCTTGCGCTCGTCGATGTACTGGTAGCTGCGGGCGCTCGGCGTCTTGCCGTGCGCGTCGCCGATGCTTGCCACGTCGACGCCCATCAGCTTCAGTTTGGTGCTCATGTCGGCACCGGTGAAGGCCGCATTGGCGTCGCCGGCCACGTGCCGGGCCGCCACGCGCGCCATCTCGTAGCCCGGCGCCACGAGGCCGAAGGTCTGCTCGTTCCACGACGCGCATTCGCCGATCGCGTAGACGTTGTGGTCGCTGGTGCGGCAGTGGTTGTCGATGGCGATGCCGCCGCGCGCACCGAGGGCCAGCAGGCTTTGGCGGGCCAGCTCGTCGCGCGGCCGGATGCCGGCCGAGAACACGATCATGTCGGTCTCGAGCCAGGTCCCGTCGGCGAACACCATGCGGTGCCGCGCGGTCGCACCATCGGTGATGTCCACCGTGTTGCGGCCGGTGTGCACCTGCACGCCCAGCGCCTCGATCTTGGCGCGCAGCACGCGGCCGCCGCCATCGTCGACCTGCACCGCCATCAGGCGCGGCGCGAATTCGACGACGTGGGTTTCCAGCCCGAGGTCGCGCAGCGCCTTGGCGCATTCCAGCCCGAGCAGGCCACCGCCGATCACGACGCCGGTCTTGGAGTGCGCGCCGCTGGCCTTCATGCCCTCCAGGTCGTCGATGGTGCGGTAGACGAAGGTGTGTGGCCGGTCGCGGCCTGGCACCGGCGGCACGAAGGGCGACGAGCCGGTCGCGAGCACCAGCTTGTCGTAGTGCAGCACCTCGCCATCGAGCGTGGTCACGGTGTTGTTGCGGCGTTCGATCGCCGCGGCGCGCGCGGCCAGGCGCAGCGAGAAGCCGCTGCGCTCGAAGAAGCCGGGCGCGACCAGCGACAGGTCGTCGGCGGTCTTGCCGGCGAAGAATTCGGAGAGATGGACGCGGTCGTATGCGGGGCGAGGCTCCTCGCACAGCACGGTGACTTCGGCATGCGAAAGCCCCTGCTGCTCGAGTTCTTCGAGAAACTTGTGGCCCACCATGCCATGGCCGACGACGATGATTTTCATGTTGAATCCTGCACGTCCGGCCCCGTGGGTGCCGTGCAGTGGGAGCGTCACGAAGGATGTGACACAGCCAGGGGCCCCCGCGAGATGCGGAACGAAATCGGGTTGGAACAACCGAGTGCCGGGCGGATGAACGCGTCGGCGAGGCTCGGGTTCCGCCGTCGTTGGCGGAGGCGATGACCGCCGCAGCGGCACTGCGGCGACGGTCGCATCAGGTCATGCACGATCCGTGCCCGTTGATTTCGGCCGATTCAAGGGTGAATCCGTGCCGCGTACACGGCGCGCGTGCCGTACCGGCACCAAAGCGGGGTGGGCCGGCCCCAACAGTGGGCGGGGCGGCCCTGCAGCCGGCGCTCAGGCGGCCGCTTCGAGCCCGTTGCTGAAGTGTTCGCGCATGCGCGCCATGGCGGCGGCGGCGTCCCGCGCCACGATCGCGGCCATCAGCGCGCGGTGCTCCCGCAGCGATTCGCCGATCCGCCCCGACTTCAGCAGCGAGTTGTGGCGGTTGAGCTTCATTACCTTGCGCAGGTCGGCCACCATCTGGTCGCGCCATCGGTTGTTGGCGATGGCGAGCAGCTGCATGTGGAAGCGCTCGTTGATCGCGAAGAAATGTTCGCGGTCGACCTGGCCCGGAATGGCGGCGGCTTCCAGTTCGGCATGGAGCACCTGCAGGGTGTGCAGCTGGGCCTCGGTCGCGCGTTCGGCCACCACGCCGGCCGCATCGGCCTCCAGCAGCGAGAGCAGGTGGTACACGTCCGCCAGATCCTGCTGCGACACCTCCGTCACATAGGCGCCGCGGCGCACCTTCATCGTCACCAGGCCTTCGGCGGCGAGCACCTTCAGCGCTTCGCGCAGGGGGGTGCGGCTGATGCCGTATTCCTCGGCGATCTTCATCTCGTCGATCCAGCTGCCAGGCTCGAGCTCGCGGCTGAAGATGCGCTGGCGCAGCAGTTCGGCAACCTCCTCATAGAGGGCGCGAGGCGTGAGGGTGGCGGCGTGCATGGCGCGAATGTACCGCAGAAATTTCGTTTGAATTAATAATTATGGATGGTTAGACTTGGCTAAACCAACACCGAGACGAGCGCGGACCGCCGCGTCCGCGAAGCCATGAGCATTCCCGAACCCACCTTCAAGCCCGCCGACCTGGCGGCATGGACGAAGGCCGCGGCCAAATCCGCGCCCGGCGGCAACCTCGAGGCGCTGAACTGGCGCACGCCCGACGGCATCACGGTCAAGCCGCTCTACACCGCGGCCGACCTCGAGGGACTGAAGTACACCGACACGCTGCCCGGCTTCGAGCCCTACCTGCGCGGCCCGCAGGCCACGATGTACGCGGTGCGGCCGTGGACCATCCGCCAGTACGCAGGCTTTTCGACGGCCGAAGAATCGAACGCCTTCTATCGCAAGGCGCTGGCCGCCGGCGGGCAGGGCGTGTCGGTGGCGTTCGACCTGGCCACCCACCGCGGCTACGACAGCGACCATCCGCGCGTGACCGGCGACGTCGGCAAGGCCGGCGTGGCGATCGACTCGGTCGAGGACATGAAGATCCTGTTCGACCAGATTCCGCTCGACAAGGTCTCGGTGTCGATGACGATGAACGGCGCGGTGCTGCCGGTGCTGGCGGGCTACGTGGTCGCCGCCGAAGAGCAGGGCGTGGCGCAGGACCAGCTGAGCGGAACCATCCAG
>CALRYR010000385.1:0-4765 GCA_943372425.1 Variovorax sp. YR752
CGGTTGATCTCGAAGTGCTCGCGCAGCTTGCTGCGGAAATCGCTGCGCCCGAAGCCGTCGGTACCCAGCACCTTGTAGGTCCGGCCCTTCGGGATGAACGGGCGGATCTGCTCGGCATACGCCTTCATGTAGTCGGTCGAGGCGACCACCGGGCCGGTGCTGGCCGCAAGCTGCTGGGCGACGAAAGGCACGCGCGGCTCGTCGGTCGGGTGCAGCAGGTTCCAGCGGTCGGCGTCCTGGCCGTCGCGCGTGAGCTCGTTGAAGCTCGGGCAGCTCCAGACGCTGGCGCTGACGCCCCACTCCTTGTAGAGCAGTTCCTGCGCGGCAATGCTCTCGCGCAGGATGGTGCCGCTGCCCAGCAGTTGGACGGTCGGCGCTTCCTTGACGCCCTTGGCCGCCTTGACCACCGGGCCCTGCTTGCACAGGTACATGCCCTTGAGGATCTGCTCTTCGGTGCCGGGCTGCAGGCCGGGCATCGCGTAATTCTCGTTGAGCAGCGTGAGGTAGTAGTAGACGTTGTCCTGCTTCTCCACCATCCGCTTGAGACCGTGATGCAGGATCACGCCGACCTCGTGCGCGAAGGTCGGGTCGTAGCTCACGCAGTTCGGGATGGTGTTGGCCAGGATGTGGCTGTGGCCGTCTTCGTGCTGCAGGCCTTCGCCATTGAGCGTGGTGCGCCCCGACGTGCCGCCCAACAGGAAGCCGCGCGCCTGCATGTCGCCGGCCGCCCAGGCCAGGTCACCGATGCGCTGGAAGCCGAACATCGAGTAGTACACGTAGAACGGCACCATGATGCGGTTGTTCGTGCTGTACGACGTGGCCGCAGCGATCCAGCTCGACATGCCGCCGGCTTCGTTGATGCCTTCCTGCAGGATCTGGCCGGCCTTGTCTTCCTTGTAGTACATGACCTGGTCCTTGTCGACCGGCGTGTACTGCTGCCCCGCGGGGTTGTAGATGCCGATCTGGCGGAACAGGCCTTCCATGCCGAAGGTGCGCGCCTCGTCGACCAGGATCGGCACGACGCGCGGGCCCAGCGCCTGGTCGCGCAGCAGTTGCGTCAGGAAGCGCACGTAGGCCTGCGTGGTCGAGATCTCGCGGCCTTCGGCCGTCGGCTCGAGCACGGCCTTGAAGGTTTCCAGCGCCGGCACGGTGAAGCTCTCGTCGGCCTTCACGCGGCGGTGCGGCAGGTAGCCGCCCAGTGCCTTGCGGCGTTCGTGCAGGTACTTCATCTCCGGCGTGTCGTCGGCCGGCTTGTAGAAGGGCAACTCGGGGAGCTGGCTGTCCGGGATCGGGATGTTGAAGCGGTCGCGGAAGGCCTTGATGTCCTCGTCGCTGAGCTTCTTGGTCTGGTGGACGTTGTTCTTGCCTTCACCGATCTTGCCCATGCCGAAGCCCTTGACGGTCTTGACGAGCAGCACGGTGGGCTGGCCCTGGTGGTTCTGCGCCGCATGGAAGGCGGCGTACACCTTCTGCGAATCATGGCCGCCGCGCTGCAGGTTCCAGATCTCGTCGTCGCTCAGGTGCTCGACCATCTTCAGGGTGCGCGGGTCGCGGCCGAAGAAATTCTTGCGCACGTAGGCGCCGTCGTTGGCCTTCATGGCCTGGTAGTCGCCGTCGTTGCACTCCATCATGATCTTGCGCAGCGCGCCGTCCTTGTCGGCGGCGAGCAGGGCGTCCCAGCCCTTGCCCCAGATCAGCTTGATCACGTTCCAGTTGGCACCGCGGAATTCGCCTTCGAGCTCCTGGATGATCTTGCCGTTGCCGCGCACCGGGCCGTCCAGGCGCTGCAGGTTGCAGTTGATCACGAAGATCAGGTTGTCGAGCTTCTCGCGTGCGGCCAGGCCGATGGCGCCCAGCGATTCGACCTCGTCCATTTCGCCGTCGCCGCAGAACACCCAGACCTTGCGGTTCTCGGTGTTGGCGATGCCGCGGGCGTGCAGGTACTTGAGGAAGCGTGCCTGGTAGATCGCCATCAGCGGGCCGAGGCCCATCGACACCGTCGGGAACTGCCAGAACTCGGGCATCAGCTTCGGGTGCGGGTAGCTGGAGAGGCCCTTGCCGTCGACTTCCTGGCGGAAGTGGAGCAGCTGGTCTTCGCTCAGGCGACCTTCGAGGTAGGCGCGGGCGTAGATGCCGGGCGACACATGGCCCTGGATGTAGAGGCAATCACCGCCATGGCCTTCGCTCTCGGCGTGCCAGAAGTGGTTGAAGCCGGCGCCGAACATGCTGGCCAGCGATGCGAAGGAGCCGATGTGGCCGCCCAGGTCGCCGCCGTCGGCCGGATGCAGGCGGTTGGCCTTGACCACCATCGCCATCGCGTTCCAGCGCATGTAGGCACGCAGGCGCTGTTCGATCTCGAGGTTGCCGGGGCTGCGGGCTTCAAGCTCGGGTTCGAGCGTGTTCACGTAACCGGTGTTGGCCGAGAACGGCAGGTCGACGCTGTTCTGGCGCGCGTGTTCGAGCAGCTGCTCGAGCAGGAAGTGCGCCCGCTCGGGCCCCTCGCTCTGGATGACGGCGGACAGCGCGTCCATCCATTCACGGGTTTCCTGCGCATCCGCGTCGTTCGCGGCCGAGCCGAAATGGTTCTCGGGATTTGCCGACATGCTTGTCTCCTTGAGGGGCGTGGCTGTGGATTTGACTGGGCGGAAATGTCGCACAGAACAGTGCAAATTTCAAATGGTGTTTAACGTTTTCTTAATGTGAAAATCTTGTTCTGTTATGCATGGATTGATGCTGGGCATTGCAGTCTGAACCGTTTTGGATACCGCTTCGCGTCAGGTGAACTAGGGGTTCCCCTACACTCGACCGATGCCCTTCTTCAGCCCGCTCGCCGCCGCCCGCAGCGCCGTGAAAGCCTCGCCGCTCGGTTGGTGGCGTCGCTGGTGGCGCCGGCAGACGCCGGTGCTGCAGGACTCCGTCGCGATGCTGGTCCCGCTGGCCGCCGTCATCCTCTTCCTGGCGGCCATCGTGTCCGCGTTCTGGTACCTGCGCGCGGAAGAGATCGAGCGCGAGCAGGAATCCGTCAAGCGCGATGTCGAGTACGCGCAGCAGCGGCTGCGGCTGCGGCTGCTCGAGCGGCAGGAACAGCTGATGCGGCTGGCGCGGGATGCCTCCAACCGCGAGATCGACGCCGCGGAATTCGGCAGCCGCGCTGAGTCCCTGGTGAGCCAGTATCCGGAATTGCAGGCGATCAGCTGGATCGATGACCGTCGGCGCTTCAAGGCCAACTACGCCGCACCCAGCGTGCATCCTGCTCAACAGCACGTGCTGGATGAGATCCTCCGGCCCGGCGACATCGAGAGCAACTACGCGCTGGCCCGCGAACTGCGTCAGCCGGTCTTCTCGCAGCCCGTGACGGGCGGCGACCCGGTGCCGATGCTGCAGTTGCACATCCCCCTGTTCGACCAGGGCCTCTTCGCGGGCGTGGTGCTGGGGGAGTTCTCGATCGACAGCCTGCTGCGCTACGGCGTGCCGCCGGAGGTCAGCGCCCGCTACGCCGTCGCCCTGCTCGACGCCAAGGGCGGCGTGCTGGCCGGCAACACCGTCAACCCGCGCACCGACGGCACACGGCTGCTGCCCTGGGTCGAGCACACGAACGAGTACGAGGTGCCGGTGTCGCCGATCGGCAATGCGGTGCTGTTGCGTGCGCAGGCCTACCGCACCTCGCCCGGGCTGGTGGGCAACGGCCTGTTCTGGCTGGTCGGCGCACTCAGCGTGCTGACGGCCTGGATGCTGATCGGCACCTGGCGCCACACCCGCAAACGCCTGCAGGCGCAGCAGGCGCTGGTGGCCGAAACGAACTTCCGCCGCGCGATGGAAAACTCGATGCTCACGGGCATGCGGGTGCTCGATCTGGATGGCCGCATCACCTACGTGAATGCCGCCTTCTGCGCGATGACCGGCTGGAGCGAGTCCGAGCTGGTCGGCCAGAAACCGCCCTTCCCCTACTGGCTCGAATCCGACCGCGAGGTGATGAACGAACGGCTCGAGGAAGAGCTGCACGGCCGCGCCCTGCCTGGTGGCTTCCAGGTGCGGGTCAAGCGCAAGAACACCAGCGTCTTCAATGCACGGCTGTACGTGTCGCCACTGATCGATGCGCGCGGCCACCAGACCGGCTGGATGACCTCGATGACCGACATCACCGAGCCGACGCGCATCCGCGAGCAGCTCTCGGCGTCGTACGAGCGCTTCACGACGGTGCTGGAGGCGCTCGACGCTGCGGTGTCGGTGGCGCCCATCGGCAGCGAGGAGCTGCTGTTCGCCAACAAGCTGTACCGGCTGTGGTTCGGCTCCGACACCGTCGGTCACCTGGCGATGGTGGCGCAGGCCGGCGTGCCGGCGTCGGCCGCGCATGACGATGCGCTGGATGACGTCGACCCCTTCGCCGGCCTGCCGATCGACACGCTCACCACCGCGCAACCGGCCAACAACGAGATCTTCGTGCCCGAATTGGGCAAGTGGCTCGAAGTGCGTTCGCGCTACCTCACCTGGGTCGACGGCCGGCTGGCGCAGCTGGTGATCGCCACCGACATCACGCCGCGGCGCGATGCCGAAGAGCAGGCGGCCGCGCAGGCCGACCGCGCCCAGGCCGCGAGCCGCCTGATCACGATGGGCGAGATGGCCTCGAGCGTGGCACACGAACTCAACCAGCCGCTGACCGCCATCACCAACTACTGCAACGGCATGATGTCCCGCATCAAGGGCCAGCAGATCGACTCCGACGCGCTGCTCGCGGCACTGGAGAAGACATCGAAGCAGGCCCAGC
>CALRYR010000386.1:0-4764 GCA_943372425.1 Variovorax sp. YR752
GGGCGCAGCGTCGGCATCGGCACCGTCGCCGTGGCGCTCATCGCCGGCTGGATCTTCGGCATCAACCCGTTGACCGTGCTCGGCCTGCTCAGCGGCGGCGAGCCCGCACCCCAGGTGCAGCAGGGGCCGGCGCAGAAGCCGCCACCGGAAGACCGCGAGGCGGCCTTCGTCTCGACCGTGCTCAAGAACACCGAAGTCGTCTGGACCCAGGCGTTCCAGCAGAACGGCGGCACCTACCAGCCACCGCGTCTCGTGCTGTTCCGCGGCGCCACGCCGACGGCCTGCGGCACCGGCCAGTCGGCCATGGGGCCGTTCTACTGCCCCGGCGACAAGAAGGTCTACATCGACCTCACCTTCTTCGACACCCTCAAGCGCGACCTCGGCGCGCCCGGCGAATTCGCCCAGGCCTATGTGATCGCACACGAGGTCGGCCACCACGTGCAGGACGAACTCGGCATCACGGCCAAGGTCGACGGCATGCGCGGGCGGCTGAGCCAGGCGCAGAGCAACGCGGTGAGCGTGCGGGTCGAATTGCAAGCGGACTGCTTCGCCGGCGTCTGGGCCAATCGTTCGCAGCAGTCCAAGCAATGGCTGGACCCGGGCGACATCGAGGCGGCAATGAACGCCGCACAGAAGATTGGCGACGATGCGCTCCAGCGCTCCGCTGGCCGCGCCGTGGTACCCGACAGCTTCACCCACGGCACCAGCGCGCAGCGCCAGCGCTGGTTCGGCACAGGCTACAAGACCGGCTCCATGCAATCCTGCGACACCTTCGCCGCCAAGCAGTTGTAGCGCCAGGCTGGTCGACCTGTGATGCTCCTGATTCGATAGCGAATCGGCGCGTCACCGCACTGTCATTGCCGTTTTTTGCCGCAGTGCGACAATAGCGGGCTTCATGACAAGCTCCTTTTCCAATCTTTCGCTGGCAGAACCGCTGGCGCGCGCCGTGGCCGAAATGGGCTACGAGACCATGACGCCGATCCAGGAGCAGGCCATTCCGGTCGTGTTGTCCGGGCAGGACGTGATGGGCGCCGCGCAGACCGGCACCGGCAAGACGGCCGCCTTCTCGCTGCCGCTGTTGCAGCGAATGCTCAAGCACGAGAACAGCTCGACCTCGCCGGCGCGCCATCCCGTGCGTGCGCTGGTGCTGCTGCCCACGCGCGAACTGGCCGACCAGGTCGCCCAGCAGGTCAAGCTGTACGCCAAGTACACCAACCTGCGTTGCGCGGTGGTGTTCGGCGGCATGGACATGAAGCCGCAGACGCTCGAACTGAAAAAGGGCGTCGAGGTGCTGGTCGCCACGCCCGGCCGCCTGCTCGACCACATCGAGGCCAAGAATGCGGTGCTCAACCAGGTCGAGTACGTGGTGCTCGACGAGGCCGACCGCATGCTGGACATCGGCTTTTTGCCCGACCTGCAGCGCATCCTGAGCCACCTGCCCAAGCAGCGCACCACGCTGCTGTTCTCCGCCACCTTCTCGCCGGAAATCAAGCGCCTGTCGGCGAGCTACCTGCAGAACCCGGTGACCATCGAGGTGGCTCGGCCGAACGAAACCGCATCGACCGTCGAGCAGCGCTTCTTCAGCGTGAGCGACGACGACAAGCGCCGCGCGCTCAAGCAGATCATTCAGCAGCGCGGCATCACGCAGGCCTTCGTCTTCGTCAACAGCAAGCTGGGCTGTGCCCGGCTGGCCCGTTCGCTCGAGCGCGAAGGGCTGCGCACCACCGCGCTGCACGGCGACAAGAGCCAGGACGAACGCCTGAAGGCGCTCGACGCCTTCAAGAAGGGCGAGGTCGACCTGCTGGTGTGCACCGACGTCGCAGCCCGCGGCCTCGACATCAAGGACGTGCCGGCGGTGTTCAACTTCGACATCCCGTTCAACGCCGAGGATTACGTGCACCGTATCGGCCGCACCGGCCGTGCCGGTGCCTCGGGCCTGGCGGTGAGCTTCGCGAGCGGCGGCAACGATGCCCGCCTGGTGGCCGACATCGAGAAGCTGATCAAGAAGCCGATCGAACTCGAAGCCATGGAGTTCGAGGAAGACCGTCCGCGCGGCCGCATCAACGATGGCCGCCGTCACTGGCGCGAAGAGGGCGAGGCCGGCGACGAGCGCGACGTGCTCGACACCCTGGAAGCGCCGCGCGAGCAGCGCCCCGAGCCGCGCACGGCACGCGGCGGCGGACGCCCGCACCGTGCGCCGTCCGCACCGCGCGACCCGTTCTTCGAGCAGCCCTACGAGGCGCCGGAGCGCGAGGCGGCGCCGACCTGGGAAACGACCGCCAAGGGCGCGCCCGCACGCGGCATCTCGGCCAACATCAAGCCCAAGCGCAAGGTGGCCGCGCTCTTCAAGAGCAGCGAGCCGAGCTGATCGGGCGGCGCGACCCGCGCGCAGCGTGGACGCCACACGGCGCCTTCACCGCGCGCTTCGCTGGTTGACCGCGGGCGGCACTGCCGACACCATGGAAGGTCGTCAGTGACACGGGCCTTGTTTGCCGGTGCTGGCCCGACACAAGGAAACTCACGCATGGTGCACCGGCCAGCCGCTCGTTTCGCCCGCACCGCGGCGCGCCTGTGGCGGACCTGCCTGTTTCTCGCGCTCTGCGTCGTGGCTGCGGGTGCGACGGCCCAGTCGCAGTCTCCGGCCCGCGAGACCTTGAAGTTGCGCGTCGTCGGCGGTCTGGCAGGCATCAGCCAGTACGTGCGGCACGAAGAACCCTTCTGGACACGCGACTTGAGCCGCCTGAGCGACGGCAGGTTCAGCGCGGACATCGTTCCGTTCGATCGCGCAGGCGTGCCGGGTTACGACATGCTGACACTGCTCCGGCTGGGCGTGGTGCCCTTCGGCACGGCGCTGCTGAGCCTGGTGGCCGGCCAGTACCCTGAACTCAGTGCGCCTGATCTCGCGGGCCTGAACCCGGATGTGCCGACCCTGCGGAAGGTGGTCAACGCGTTTCGTCCCGCGCTGGATGGGCTCCTGGCAGAGCGCCATGGTGCGAAGCTGCTGGCGGTCTACATGTACCCCGCACAGGTGGTGTTCTGCCGCGATGCCTTGAAGGGCGCAGAGGATCTCGCCACGCGCAAGGTCCGGGTTTCGTCCGCCACCCAATCCGATTTCGTGAGCGCCCTGGGGGCCGTGCCCGTCGTGATTCCATTCTCCGAGGTCGGGGCCGCGATGCGCTCCGGTCAGGCCGATTGCGCCATCACGGGTGCGGTGTCCGGCAATGCCCTCGGGCTGCCCAAGGTGGCCAAGACGATCTATACGCTCCCGATCTCCTGGGGGCTCGCCGTCTTCGCCGCCAACCAGGAGGCATGGCGCGCGCTGCCGGCCGAACTCCAATCCTTGCTGCTCGCGCAGTTGCCCCGGCTCGAATCCGCGATCTGGGACGAAGCAGAACGCGATTCGATGCCTCGCAGAAGCTGCAGTGCCGCGCAGCCCTGTGTGGCCGGCACCCTGGAGGCGTTGGCCGAAGTGCGCCCGCGGGATGCCGACCAGGCGCTGCGCAGGCGGCTCTTCGAGCAGGAGGTGCTGCCGCACTGGATCGAACGCTGCGGACCGAAATGTCCGCCTTTGTGGGACGCGACCATTGCGCCCGTCGTCGGTGTCAAGGCGCCCCCCTACCGGTGAAGACCAAGCCGTCCCCGCGCTACGCGCTCGCGATCTTCGGCGCGGCGCTGCTCGTGTCGGCGGTGATCGCCGGAACAGCCGTGTTTGCCAGCAAGGAACTGTCGCAGCGTGCGCTGCTGGCGGGCGAGCAACAGGCCGCGCGGTTCATCGCCGGTGCGCAGGCCGCGTTCAATCGTTCGGTGCTGGGCGTCGATGTCCTGCTTGCCGGCGTGGGCGAACTCGTCCCGGACCCCCAGGCGCTGCAGACGGCGGAGGGCCGCGCCCGCGTGGCGCGGCTGATGGAAATCGGCGTGACCCAGAACTCCCTGGCGCGCAAGATGGTCCTGGTGGCGCCCACAGGGGATGTGCTGGTCTCTTCCAACGAGCGTGACCGCGGCGATGCGGCCCGGCCGCAGCTGCCGTCGGGTTACCTGGCCGCAGTCCTGGCACCGACCATCGCGTCGATGGTGATCAGCGAGCCAACCATCAGTCCGTCCACGTCCAACCAGATTCTGTATTTCGGCCGCGCCTTGCGACTGCGCGACGACAGCCGGGCCGCGGCCGTGGCCGAGATCGACCTGGGGCCGCTGATGAATCTCCTGGTCCAGGGGGCAGACATCGAAGGCCTGGAAGTGACGCTGGAGCGCGCCGACGGCGCATTGCTCGCGAGCATTCCGACCGTGGTCGTGCCGAGAGGGACGGTCTCGCGCCTGGCCCCGGTCACGCTCCCCCGGGAGGGGCCTCGTCGACCGTCGGTCAGTGCCGCCCGCGTGACCGGAACGCCAGCCCTGGTGGCCGTGCGGGCCACGCTGCAGGGGGGCGTGCTGGTGACGGCCAGCATTCCGCTGGGCGGGGTGCTGGCGGATTCGCAGCGCCAGCGGAACAACATCTTCGGTTTCGCGCTGCTCCTGATCGCGGCGACCTTCGCGAGCGCCACCTTCCTGCACCAGCGCACCCAGCGCGAATGGTTGGTTCGCGCCGAGCAACTGCGCTCGCGGGCCACGCTCGACCAGGCGCTGGAGTCGATGCAGGTCGGTTTCGTGCTGCTGGATGCGGACGACCGCATCCTGGTCTGGAACCGGACCTACCTCGAGCTTTTCCCCTGGGCGGAGGCATTCGTCGGGCATCTGCGGCCCTTCGGCCGCATCCTGGACTACGCC
>CALRYR010000387.1:0-4763 GCA_943372425.1 Variovorax sp. YR752
CCCGACGGCGGTCTCGACGCTGGGCGACGTGCGCATGGAGCGTGCCGGCAACACCCGCTGGATCGTGGTCAACCGCCCGGCTGAGCAGCTCTGGGACCCGGTGCGCGACTTCTGGCAGGAGAACGGCTTCCTGCTGACCACCGAGCAGCGCAACCTGGGCATCATGGAAACCGACTGGGCCGAGAACCGCGCCAAGCTGCCACAGGACATCATCCGCGGCACGCTGGGCAAGCTGATCGACTCGGTCTACTCCACCAGTGAACTCGACCGCTTCCGCACCCGCATCGAGCGCACGCCCAACGGCACCGAGATCTATGTCAGCCACCGCGGCATGGAAGAGGTCTACACCAACAATGCGACCAAGGACCAGACGGTCTGGCAGCCGCGCGCGAGCAACCCCGAACTCGAGACCGAGTTCCTGCGCCGCCTGATGGTCAAGCTGGGCGTCTCGCAGGAGCAGTCGAAGGCCCTGACCGCCAGCGCCGCCAACGTGAGCACCGTGAGCAAGATCGCGACCGTCGACGGCCGCCCGGTGGTGCAGATTCCCGAGGGCTTCGACCGCGCCTGGCGCCGTGTCGGTTTGGCACTCGACCGCACCGGCTTCACCGTGGAAGACCGCGACCGCAGCGCCGGCACCTACTTCGTGCGCTACGTGACGCCGAACCCGGACAAGAAGGAACCCGGCCTGTTCGCCAAGATGCTGAGCTTCGGCAAGGCCGCCAAGGACGAGAGCCCGCTGAAGTACCGCATCCTGGTCAAGAGCCAGGGCGAGGCGAGCACGGTCTCGGTGCTCAACGAAGCCGGTGTGCCCGACACCACCGAGAACGCACAACGCATCGTCAAGGTCATCGCCGACGACCTGAAGTAAGGACTGCCCGCGTGCTGCGCTTTCGCAGTCTGGGCAGTGGCAGCACGGGCAACGCCACGCTGGTCGAAGCGACCAGCGGCGGCCGCACCTCGCGGCTCCTGGTCGATTGCGGCTTCACGCTGCGTCACCTGGACGCCCGCCTGGCCCGCGTCGGGCTGGCGGCGAGCGACATCGACGCGGTCTTCATCACGCACGAGCACGGCGACCACATCGGCTGCGCCCATGCGCTGTCGCGCCGCGAACGTCTCCCGGTCTGGATGAGCGAAGGCACCTGGCTCGCGACCGGCGGACGCGACTTCGAGGGCCGGTTGAATCTGGCGCGTGACAGCGTCGACTTCGCGGTGGGCAACCTGTCGGTCCACCCCTTCACCGTGCCACACGACGCGCGCGAGCCGCTGCAGCTGCGCTGCACCGACGGCGCCCGCAGCCTCGGCGTGCTGACCGACCTCGGCCACGTCACGCCCTACGTCCTCGCGCAATTGGCCGGGCTCGATGCGTTGCTGCTGGAGTGCAACCATGACAGCGACCTGCTCGCCGCCTCGGCCTATCCGGCCTTCCTGAAGCTACGCGTCGGCGGCAACTACGGCCACCTGTCGAACACCGCCGCCGCCGACATCGCTCGTGCAGTCCACCATGGCGGCCTGCGCCATGTGCTGGCCGCCCACTTGAGCGAGCAGAACAACCGCCCGGAGATCGTGCGCCAGGTGCTGGCCGACGCCCTGGGCGCGAGCGAGCAGGACATGCTCACCGCCACGGCGGCCGACGGTTCGCCCTGGCTGGACGTCTGAGGCGCCTTTTCAGAGACCGCGCTGGCGCATCGCCTCGTACAGGCAGATGCCGCTGGCCACCGAGACGTTCAGGCTTTCGACCGCGCCCATCATCGGGATGCTGATCAGCTCGTCGCAGCTCTTGCGCGTGAGCTGGCGCATGCCGTCGCCTTCGGCCCCAAGGACCAGCGCGAGCGGACGCTTCAGGTCGCTCTGGTAGAGCGTGCCCGGCGCGTCGTCGCTGGTGCCGACGCACCAGATGCTGCGCTCCTTCAGCTCGCCAAGGGTGCGCGCAAGGTTGGTCACCATGAAGTACGGCACCGTCTCGGCGGCGCCGCTCGCCACCTTGGCGACCGTGGCGTTGATGCCGGCGGCATGGTCCTTCGGGGCGATCACTGCATGGGCGCCTGCGCCATCGGCCACGCGCAGGCAGGCGCCGAGGTTGTGCGGGTCGGTCACGCCGTCGAGCACCAGCAGCAGCGGCATCGTGCCCGCGGCCTCCAGCCCTTCGAGCAGCTCGTCGAGGGAATGAGTCTGCGGGATCGCCTCCACGCGGGCGGCGACGCCCTGGTGGCCGTGGCTGCCGGCGAGCTTGGCGATGCGCAATGCATCGGCCTCGACCAGGCGCACGCCGGCGTCCTGCGCGCGGGCCTTGAACTGCTGCATGCGCGCGTCGCGACGGCTGGCATCGAAGAGCACCTCGATCACCGATTTCGGCGCGGTCTTGATACGCACGCCCACGGCATGGAAGCCGAAGATCACTTTGGGAGAAGACATGCAGGGATTATCCCTGCGCGCTCACGCCCGCTTTTCGTCGGCGCCCACGCGTCCGGCCTCGATCGTGATGCGGCGCTCGCACTGCGCGGCGATGGCGCGGTCGTGCGTGACCAGCACGAGCGTGGTGCCGAGCTCGCGGTTGAGGTCGAACATCAGCTTCATCACCTGCTCGCCGGTCGCGAAGTCGAGGCTGCCGGTCGGCTCGTCGGCCAGCAGCAGCTGCGGCTGCACGACGAAGGCGCGCGCCAGCGCCACGCGCTGCTGCTCGCCGCCGGACATCACCTTCGGGTAGTGGTTCAGGCGCTGGCCGAGCCCGACGCGGCCCAGCATCTCGGTGGCGGCCTTGCGCGCGTCCTTCCGGTCGGCGAGTTCCAACGGGAGCATCACGTTTTCCAATGCAGTGAGGTTGGCGAGCAACTGGAAGCCCTGAAACACGAAGCCGACCTTCTGTGCGCGCAGCGCGGCGCGGTCGTCCTCGTCGATCGCGAAGATGTCGTCGCCACCGAGCCGCACCGTGCCGCGCGTCGGCGTGTCGAGCCCGGCGACGATCGACAGCAGCGTGCTCTTGCCCGACCCCGAAGCCCCGACGATGGCCGCGGTTTCCCGCGCGCCCAGGGTGAAATGGATGTCCTGCAGAATGTCCAGCGTGCCTGCCGAATCGGTGACCGACTTGAAAACATGATCGACGGCAACAATTGCTTCGGAGGGGGTTGGGGACATTGAAAGGCTTTGCGTGGTGAATCGACGTGACTTTATCGTGATGGGCGCCGTGCTCGGCAGTACGGGGCTTTCCACTGGGGCCTTCGCGCAGGCAGCTGGCGCGAAGCCGGTCATCCTGGTGGTGGGCGATTCGCTCTCGGCCGAGTACGGGCTCAAGCGCGGCGAAGGCTGGGTACCGTTGCTCGAGAAGCGGCTGGCCGAGCAGAAGATCGCCGCGACCGTGGTCAACGCCAGCATCAGTGGAGACACCACGTCGGGCGGCCGTGCGCGGCTGGCCTCGTTGCTCAAGCAGTACCAGCCGACCCATGTGGTGCTCGAACTGGGCGGCAACGACGCGCTGCGCGGCCTGCCGATCCAGAACACCGAAGACAACCTGACGCAGATGACGAAGGCCGCGCAGGCGGCCGGTGCCAAGGTGCTGATCGTCGGGATCCAGGTGCCGCCGAACTACGGCAGCGACTACCTCAAGCGCTTCGAGGCGATCTTCCAGAAGGTGGCGACCGCCACCAAGGCCGCCGTGGTGCCCTTCCTGCTGCGCGGCGTGGCCGACGGCCCGGACGCGGCGAGCCTTTTCCAGCCCGATCGCATCCACCCGGTGGCGGCGGCACAGCCGCGCATGCTCGACAACGTCTGGCCGGAACTGAAGAAGCTGCTCGGCCGCTGACCGCCGCGTAGCCAAAGAAAAGGCCGCCGCTGCATTACTGCAGAGGCGGCCTTTTCACAGCCTTCGAGGCACGTGCGATCAGCCGTTCTTGGTGGGAATGTCCGGCACCGTGGGCGGATCGCGTTCCAGCGAAGCCACATCCGTTTCCGGGTCTCCAGGGGCCAGGCCCTCGCTGCTCGGGTTGAGCTTGCGATCGGCTTTTTCCCGCAGCTTCTCTTCCTTCTTTTTCTTCTTGGCCAGTTCTTTCTGGCGCTTCTCGTAGCCGTAGTTGGGTGTTGCCACTGCTTCTCCTTGAGCGAGGCAGTCCGGGTGACTGCGCGTAGCTTGACTGTAAGCGATAACCGCCGCGGCTCAGAGGGCAGCCAGCGCCTGCGCAAGGTCAGCCAGGAGGTCTTCGACAGCCTCCAGTCCGACCGAGAAACGCACCAGCGTGCCACGGTGTGGCCAGCGTGCCACGCTCGCATCGCGCATCAGGCCGATGTCGTAGGGCACCACGAGGCTGATGGGGCCACCCCACGAGTAGCCCAGCTTGAACAGGCGCAATCCGTCGCAGAAGCGGTCGACCTGTTCGGCGCTGAAGCGATCCTCGAACACGACCGAGAAGAGGCCCGCCGCACGGTCCGTCGCCCCGCACAGGCGCTGCCAGTTCGCGTGGCCGGGCGAGCCCTCCAGCGCCGGATGCAGCACCTGCGCGATCTCGTCGCGGCTCTGC
The DNA here is from genome assembly GCA_943372425.1 of Variovorax sp. YR752. Classification (GTDB taxonomy): domain Bacteria; phylum Pseudomonadota; class Gammaproteobacteria; order Burkholderiales; family Burkholderiaceae_C; genus Variovorax. The sequence continues at coordinate 4,509 of CALRYR010000387.1, forward strand.
AGCCAGTGGGCGATCTCACGCGCGCTGCGGTCGTGCGCCTCGTAGCGCAGCGCGATGCTCGGCAGCGCGCGCAGGAGCGTTTCGACATCGCCGACACCCACGCCCCAGCCCATGCGCATGTGCGTGAGCTTGAGCGCCTGATGCAGCCGCGTGTCGCGCGTGGTCACGCTGCCCATCAGCACGTCGCCGCCGCCGCTGGGGTACTTGGTGAGCGCGTGCACCGAGATGTCCACGCCCTGCCCGCTTCCGTCGAGG
>CALRYR010000388.1:0-4726 GCA_943372425.1 Variovorax sp. YR752
ACCTCGCTGCGCTTGGCGAAACCGTGTTGCCGCCGCAGGAGAGCCCATGGGCGCTCTAGCCGACAAGGCCATCGCCGGGCTCGGCACCACGGAAGATGCGTGGCTGTCATGGCTGGCGGCGCAGAAGCTGCGCCCGGCGTCGCTCGACGATCTGCTGGGCGACAGCCGCCGCCTGGTGATGGTCGCGCCTCACCCCGACGATGAAGTGCTGGCGATCGGCGGCCTGCTCGCCCAGTTGTCGACCCTGTGTGGCGACGTGCTGATCGTGGCCGTGACCGACGGCGAAGGCAGCCACGCCGATTCAGCGCAATGGCCACGCACCCGGTTGGCTGCGGAGCGCCCGTTGGAAAGCGCCGAAGCCTGGCGCCGCCTGGGCTTCGGCCAGGCGACCTGCGAGAGGCTCGGCCTGCCCGACGGCGGTGTGCGCATGCATCGCGACACGCTGGTCGAGCGCCTCGCCGGATTGCTGCGGCCCACCGACGTCGTCTTCACGACGTGGCGCCACGACGGCCATCCCGACCACGAAGCCACCGGCAGGGCCTGTGCGGTTGCCTGCGCCCAGATCGGCAGCACGCTGGTCGAGGTGCCGGTGTGGGCCTGGCACTGGGCCGAACCCGGCGATGCACGCCTGCCGTGGCACCGTGCCGTGAAGCTCCCGCTCGACGCACCCAGCGCTGCGCGCAAGCGCCATGCGGTCGGCGCCTTCACCAGTCAGCTCGCCGGCGATGCGTCCACCGGTGCCGGCCCCATCCTGCGCAGCACCACCGTGCAACGGGCGCACCGACCGTTCGAGATCTTCTTTGCCTAGTGTCATGACGCTCCAAAACGGCCCGCAGGCCAGCGACCGGCTGCCCTACTTCGACGCGCTCTACCGTGACAACGAAGACCCTTACGGCATGCGCACCCGCTGGTACGAAGAGCGCAAGCGCAACGTGCTGCTCGCCGCCCTGCCGCATCGCCGGTACGGCAGGGTCTACGAGCCGGGCTGCGGTGCTGGAGAACTGACGGCCGCCCTGGCAGCGCGTTGCGACGCAGTGCTCGCGAGCGATTTCAACGCCCACGCCGCGGCCTCCGCCCGCAGGCGCACGGCGTCGTTGCCAAACGTGCGCGTGGCGTCGCATCAGTTGCCACAGGATTGGCCGCACGACGAGGCGCCCTTCGACCTCATCGTGGTGAGCGAACTCGGCTACTTCCTCGACGCTCCTGCCATGGGCGCGCTGGCCGAATTGTGCGCAGCCTCGCTGACGCCCGAGGGCGTGCTGGTCGCGTGCAACTGGCGGCCCGATTTCAAGGAACGCGCACTCGCCACCGACGCCGTGCATAGCGCCTTCACCCACACCGGCCTGGCGCGCCTGGTGCGCCATGCGGAGGACGACTTCCTGCTTGAACTGTGGTGTCTCGACGGACGCTCGGTGGCCCAGCGGGAGCGCATCCGATGATCGGCATCGTCGTTCCGGCGCACAACGAGGAATCCGATATCGGCGACACCGTGGTTGCGCTGCTGCGGGCGGCAGCGCATCCTGCGCTGCAAGGCGAGAAGGTCGAAGTGCTCGTGGTGCTCGACAGCTGCAGCGATGCGACCGGCGCGATCGCGCGCTTCGGCGGCGCGCGCACGCTGGCGGTCGACGCCTGCAATGTGGGCCGTGCACGGGCCGCGGGCGCCGATCGGCTGCTGGCCGAAGGCGCACGCTGGCTCGCCTTCACCGATGCCGACACCCGCGTTTCGCCGGAATGGCTGGTGCGCCAGCTGGAACTCGGTGCAGACGCAGTCTGCGGTTCGATCGGCGTGGACGACTGGAGCGTGCACGGCAACTATGCCGACGCCTTGCGCGGGCACTTCGCGCGCACCTACACCGATGCGGACGGACACCGGCACATCCATGGCGCGAACCTCGGCGTCTCGGCCGACGCGTATGTACGGGCGGGCGGCTTTCCTGCGCTGGCCTGCAGCGAGGACGTGGCCTTGGTCGAGGCCTTGCAGGCGACCGGTGCCCGCATTGCGTGGAGCGCAGCGCCCCGGGTGTCGACCAGCGCGCGCCATGATGCGCGTGCACGTGGCGGCTTCGGCGACACGCTGCTGGCGGTCATCGCTGCCGGGTTTGCCGCAACGGTGGCACCGCAGCTCGCCGAATAGCCGCGCCCAAAAAAAGAGGCCCGACATGCGGGCCTCTTCGTGTCTCAGCGCAGCAGGATCAGGCCGCGACGCCGGCCGCCACGTCCCTGTATTCCTCGAGCTTGTCGAAGTTGAGGTACTGGTAGATCTGCGCGCTGGACGCATCCAGCACGCCGACGCTCGACATGTACTCTTCCTTCGTCGGGATGCGGCCCAGGCGTGAGCAGATCGCGGCCAGCTCGGCGCTGCCGAGGTAGACGTTGGTGTTCTTGCCCAGGCGGTTCGGGAAGTTGCGGGTCGAGGTCGACATCACCGTCGCGCCCTCGCGCACCTGCGCCTGGTTGCCCATGCACAGCGAGCAGCCCGGCATTTCGGTGCGCGCGCCGGCGTTGCCGAACACGCCGTAGTGGCCTTCTTCGGTGAGCTGGTGCGCGTCCATCTTGGTCGGCGGCGCGATCCACAGCTTGACCGGGATGTCGCGCTTGCCTTCGAGCAGCTTCGACGCCGCGCGGAAGTGACCGATGTTGGTCATGCACGAACCGATGAACACTTCGTCGATCTTGGCCCCGGCCACGTCGGACAGCGTCTTCACGTCGTCCGGGTCGTTCGGGCAGGCCACGATCGGTTCGTGGATGTCGGCCAGGTCGATCTCGATGACGGCCGCGTAGTCGGCGTCGTCGTCGCCCTTGAGCAGCTGCGGGTCCTTGAGCCAGGCTTCCTGGGCGGCGATGCGACGGGCCAGCGTGCGTGCGTCGGCGTAGCCCTCGGCGATCATCCACTTCATCAGCGTGATGTTGCTGTTGATGTATTCGATGATCGGTTCCTTGTTCAGGTGCACCGTGCAGCCGGCGGCCGAGCGTTCGGCCGAGGCGTCGCTCAGCTCGAAGGCCTGCTCGACCTTCAGGTCCGGCAGGCCTTCGATTTCCAGGATGCGGCCGGAGAAGATGTTCTTCTTGCCCTGCTTGGCAACCGTCAGCAGGCCGTCCTTGATCGCGTACAGCGGGATCGCGTTGACCAGGTCGCGCAGCGTGACGCCCGGCTGCATCTTGCCCTTGAAGCGCACCAGCACGGATTCAGGCATGTCCAGCGGCATCACGCCGGTGGCTGCGGCAAAGGCCACCAGGCCGGAGCCGGCCGGGAAGCTGATGCCGATCGGGAAGCGGGTGTGGCTGTCGCCACCGGTGCCGACGGTGTCGGGCGTCAGCAGGCGGTTGAGCCAGCTGTGGATCACGCCGTCGCCCGGGCGCAGCGAGACGCCGCCGCGGTTGGCCATGAAGTCCGGCAGCTCGTGGTGCATCTTCACGTCGACCTTCTTCGGGTACGCCGCGGTGTGGCAGAACGACTGCATGACGAGGTCGGCGCTGAAGCCCAGGCAGGCCAGGTCCTTCAGCTCGTCGCGGGTCATCGGTCCGGTGGTGTCCTGCGAGCCGACCGAGGTCATCTTGGGTTCGCAGTAGGTGCCCGGGCGCACGCCCTGGCCTTCGGGCAGGCCACAGGCACGGCCGACCATCTTCTGCGCGAGCGAGAAGCCCTTCTTGGTGTCGACCGGGCTGGTCGGCAGGCGGAACAGCGTCGACACGGGCAGGCCCAGGGCTTCGCGCGCCTTGGCCGTCAGGCCGCGGCCGATGATCAGCGGAATGCGGCCGCCGGCGCGCACTTCGTCGAACAGCACGTCGCTCTTGACCTGGAATTCGGCGATGACCTTGCCGTCCTTCAGCGCCTTGCCTTCGTACGGGCGCAGTTCGACCACGTCGCCCATGTTCATCTGCGTCACGTCGAGCTCGATCGGCAGTGCGCCCGAGTCTTCCATCGTGTTGTAGAAGATCGGCGCGATCTTGCCGCCCAGGCAGACGCCGCCGAAGCGCTTGTTCGGCACGTACGGGATGTCTTCGCCGGTGAACCACAGCACCGAGTTGGTGGCGCTCTTGCGGCTGGAGCCGGTACCGACCACGTCGCCGGCGTAGGCCACCAGGTGGCCGCGCGCGCGCAGGTCTTCGATGAACTTCACCGGGCCGCGCTTGCCGTCTTCTTCCGGCGTGATGCCGGGGCGCGCGTTCTTGTGCATCGCCAGGGCGTGCATCGGGATGTCCGGGCGCGTCGTCGCATCGGGTGCGGGCGACAGGTCGTCGGTGTTGATTTCACCGGCCACCTTGAAGATGCTGACCGTGATGCTTTCCGGGACTTCGGGGCGGCTGGTGAACCACTCGGCATCGGCCCAGCTCTGCAGCACCGCCTTGGCGTTGGCGTTGCCCTTGTCGGCCTTTTCCTTGACGTCGTGGAACTGGTCGAACATCAGCAGGGTTTTCTTGAGGCCTTCGGCCGCGACGGCGCCGACTTCGGCGTCGTCGAGCAGGTCGATCATCGGGCTGATGTTGTAGCCGCCGAGCATGGTGCCGAGCAGCTCGGTCGCCCGGGCGCGCGACAGCAGCGCGCTCTTCTCGGTGCCATGTGCCACGGCCGCCAGATAGCTGGCCTTGACCTTGGCCGCGTCGTCCACGCCCGCCGGCACGCGGTAGGTGAGCAGGTTCAGCAGGAACTCGCCGTCGGATGCCGACGCGTTCTTCATCAGCTCGATCACCTCACCGGTTTGCTTGGCGGTGAGGGGCAGCGGCG
>CALRYR010000389.1:0-4721 GCA_943372425.1 Variovorax sp. YR752
GGATGCTCGGCGCATCGGCCTTGCCGGCCTGGTAGCTGTTGGCGGACACAGCGCCGCCGGGCACGGCGTAGCGGTTCTCGCGCGACAGCTGGCTCAGGTCAGGTGGGACCTCCAGCGTCGGGGCCTTGCCGGCGCTCTTGTAGTCGATCTTGTCGCTCTCGAGCACGGAGCAGGCAGTCAAGCTGGCGATCAGGGCCAGCAGTGCAAATCGCGAAAAATTCTTCAACGTCGTCTTCCTTGGTGGAATGGTTCGATCAATCGAGGCCGCATCGGCCGCCCTTTAGGAGTCGGCCGCGCGCAAAAGGTTGCGTTCGAGATGCGGTGGGCCCGGCGGACCGCTCAGTTCTTGAGCAGTCCGGTGGCGCGCAGGGCGGCTTCGACGGCCGGCCGGCTGGCTTCGCCGAGTGGTGTCAGCGGCAGGCGCAGCGCACCGCCGCACAGGCCCATGCGTGCCATTGCCCACTTCAGCGGAATGGGGTTGGGTTCGATGAACAGGTTGCGGTGCAGCGGCATCAGCTCGAACTGGATGCGCATGGCCGTGGCCGCGTCGCCGGCGATGGCGGCCACGCACAGCTCGTGCATCTTGCGTGGCGCCACGTTGGCCGTGACGCTGATGTTGCCCTGACCGCCGCACAGCATGAGCGCGACAGCGGTGGGGTCGTCCCCCGAATAGACGGCGAAATGCTTCGGCAAGTCGCGAATCAGCCACTGGGCCCGCTCGATGTTGCCGGTCGCTTCCTTGATGCCGATGATGCCCGGCACCTGTGCCAGGCGCAGCACGGTGTCGTGCGCCATATCGGCCACGGTGCGGCCCGGCACGTTGTACAGCACGACCGGCAGGTCGCCCACCGCTTCGGCGATGGCCTTGAAGTGCTGGTATTGGCCTTCCTGGGTCGGCTTGTTGTAGTAGGGCACGACCTGCAGTTGCGAGTCGGCCCCCACACCCTTGGCGAACTTGGCGAGCTCGATCGCTTCCTTGGTCGAGTTCGCGCCGCACCCGGCCATGACCGGCACGCGGCCCTTGGCCTGCTCGACCGACACGCGGATGATTTCGCAGTGTTCCTCGACGTCGACCGTGGGGGATTCGCCGGTGGTGCCGACCACGCCCAGGCAGTCGGTGCCCTCGTCGATGTGCCAGTCGATCAGCCGGCGCAGGGCGGGGTAGTCGACGCTGCCGTCTTCGTGCATCGGCGTTGCGAGCGCGACGATGCTGCCTGTGAGTTGCTCCAAGGGGGTCTCTTTGTCGGTTGGGACGAAAGGATGCATTCTACTGACCCGGCGCCGGGCCGCCGAGGGGGCGTCTTTCGGGGAAACCACCGAGCCCCGTTGCCGGCCTGACCGCAGCGATCCGCTGCACGAAGCGGTCCGGCGACGTCAGGAAGCCGTCTTCGTACGCCACCACCCGCAGCCCGGCGCAGGCGGCCAGCAGTTCGCCCGGCTGCAGCAGGAAGTCGGCCCGGGAGGGCTTGCCGACTGTCTCGTTGCCGGCGGCAAAGGTTTCGTAGAGCAGCACCCCGCCCGGCGCCACCGCCGCCACGATGTCGGGCAGGCGAGGGCGCCAGAGGTAGTTGGTGACGACGACGGCTGCGAACGGCTGCCCGTCGAAGGGCCAGGGGCCGCCTTCGATGTCGGCGTGCAGCACGCGCCCGTGGCGCGAGGCAGCCTGCACCGCGTCTTCCGAACGGTCGACACCGGTCGCGGGATGGCCGCGGTCGGCGAACCAGCGCATGTGCCGCCCTGCGCCGCAGGCCACGTCGAGCACGGCGCCGCCGGGCGGCACCAGGTGCGACCAGCGCACGATCCAGGGAGAGGGCGCCTGCAGCGCGCCGTGCGGGTCGGGGGTCAGAAGCAGCTCCAGACCTGGTCGATCATCGTCACCATGAAGGCCGGCCGGGTGTAGAGCATGAACACGCCCGCGAGCACCGCCAACCCGGCGGCGACGGCGGTGGCCTGGATCCAGCGATGGCGGGCGGAGGTGTGCATGCGTTCAGGCGGTCAGGCGGGTTGGGGTGTCGGCCGGGCGATCGCGCTTTCCTTCACCGGCAGGTTGACCAGCGCCGCCATCACGCCCAGCGCAATGGCGATGTACCAGACGATGTCGTAGCTGCCGGTGCGGTCGTACAAAAAGCCGCCCAGCCACACGCCCAGGAACGAGCCGACCTGGTGCCCCAGGAACACGAAGCCGCTGAGCATCGACAGGTGGGCCACGCCGAAGATCTGCGCGATCAGCGCATTGGTCGCCGGCACGGTCGACAGCCACAGGAAGCCGATCACCGCCGCGAACACGTACACCGACAGCGGCGACAGTGGCACGATCAGGAACAGCGAGATGGCGATGGCGCGCCCGAAGTAGATGGACGCCAGGATCTTCCGCTTGGACAGCCGTTGCCCGAGCGTGCCGGCCGCGTACGAGCCGAACACGTTGAACAGGCCGATCAGCGCCAGGGCATAGCTGGCGACCTCGGGCGACAGGCCCTTGTCCTTCAGGTAGCTGGGCATGTGCACGCCGATGAAGACCACCTGGAAGCCGCAGACGAAGTAGCCGGCCATCAGCAGGCCGAAGCTCGGGTACTTGAAGGCCTCGATCACGGCCTGGACGATGCTCTGCTCGCGCCGCGCGCCGGCCACGGCCACGCGAGCGGGCTCTCGCAGCCCGAAGGCCAGCGGCACGATCAGCAGCACCACCGCGGCCAATGCCAGCAGGGCCGTATGCCAGCCCAGCCGGGCGATCAGCTGGCCCTCGATCGGCACCATCAGGAACTGGCCGAAGGAGCCTGCGGCCGCCGCTACGCCCATCGCCCAGGAGCGCCGCTCCGCCGGAATCTGCCGCCCGATGACGCCATAGATCACGGCGTAGGTCGTGCCTGCCTGGGCCGCGCCGATCAGCACGCCGGCGGTCAGCGCGAACAGCAGCGGCGTCGGCGACAGCGCCATGCCGGCCAGTCCGAGCGCATAGCAGGCCGCGCCGATCAACAGCACGCGGAAGGCGCCGAGCTTGTCCGCGAGCATGCCGGCGAACACGCCCATCACGCCCCAGGACAGGTTCTGGATGGCGATGGCCAGCGAGAAGGTCTGACGCGTCCAGCCCTGTTCCTGCGTGATCGGCTGCAGCCAGAGGCCGAAGCCGTGCCGGATGCCCATGGACAGGGTGACGATCATGGCGCCGCAGATGAGCACCTGCTTGAGCGACAGCGGTTGGGCCGGGGAGGTCGAAGACATCCGCCGACTGTAGCCAATCGGCCTTGACAGCGCCGTTACGCGGGCGACTGGCATTCTTGATATTTCGTCCGCATTGCGATGCGGTGGGCGCATCGATCGGCGGGGTACTGTATGAGCATCCAGTCCTGCGATGCGCGGCTCACTACAATCCGCCCCCATGGCGACTCCCCCCAAGACTCCTCCCGAATATTCCGAAGGCTCGATCCGCGTCCTCAAGGGCCTCGAGCCGGTCAAGCAGCGTCCGGGCATGTACACCCGGACCGACAACCCCCTGCACATCATCCAGGAAGTGCTCGACAACGCCGCGGACGAGGCGCTGGCCGGGTACGGCAAGAAGATCAAGGTCATCCTGCACGCCGACGGCTCGGTCAGCATCGAAGACGACGGCCGTGGCATCCCCTTCGGCATGCATCCAGAAGAAAAGGCCCCGGTGGTCGAGCTGGTCTTCACCCGGCTGCATGCCGGCGGCAAGTTCGACAAGGGCTCGGGCGGCGCCTACAGCTTCTCGGGCGGCCTGCACGGCGTGGGCGTGTCGGTGACCAATGCGCTGTCGAAGCGGCTGGAAGTCGTCTCGTACCGCGAGGGTTCGGTGGCCCAGCTGGCCTTCTCGGCCGGCGACGTGATCGAGCCGCTGCAGATCCGTCCGCAGACCACCGGTGACCGCAAGCTGGGCACCACGGTGCGCGCCTGGCCCGACGCCAAGTATTTCGAAGTGGCGACGCTGCCGATGCACGAGCTGACGCACCTGCTGCGCAGCAAGGCCGTGCTGATGCCCGGCGTGAGCGTCACGCTGGTCAATGAAAAGAACGGCGACACGCAGACCTGGCTCTACAAGGGCGGCCTGCGCGACTACCTGATGCAGACGCTCAACGGCGAGCCCGTCATCCCGCTGTTCGAGGGCGCCGGCCATGCCGACAAGAACGCCGACAACTTCGCCGAAGGCGAGGGCGCCGACTGGTGCGTCGCCTTCACCGAAGACGGCCAGCCGGTGCGCGAGAGCTACGTCAACCTGATCCCGACCAGCGCCGGCGGCACGCACGAAAGCGGCCTGCGCGACGGCCTGTTCACGGCGGTCAAGAGCTTCATCGAATTCCATTCGCTGCTGCCCAAGGGCGTGAAGCTGCTGCCCGAAGACGTGTTCGCGCGCGCTTCGTACGTGCTGAGCGCCAAGGTGCTCGATCCGCAGTTCCAGGGCCAGATCAAGGAGCGCCTGAATTCACGCGACGCGGTGCGTCTGGTGTCGAGCTTCGTGCGGCCCGCGCTGGAGCTGTGGCTCAACCAGCACGTCGACTACGGCAAGAAGCTGGCCGAGCTCGCCATCAAGGCGGCGCAGACGCGCCAGAAGGCCGGCCAGAAGGTCGAAAAGCGCAAGGGCTCCGGCGTGGCGGTGCTGCCGGGCAAGCTGACCGACTGCGAAAGCAAGGACATCAGCCACAACGAGGTCTTCCTGGTCGAGGGCGATTCCGCCGGTGGCAGCGCCAAGATGGGCCGCGACAAGGAAT
>CALRYR010000390.1:0-4715 GCA_943372425.1 Variovorax sp. YR752
CCAAGGACCGCATGCCCCTGCCCCGGCTTCTCCCTCTTGCAGCCGCGCTGGCAGCCGTGATGGCTGCCGCGTTCGCTGCGCCCGCCGGTGCCCAGAGCCTGCTCACCCTCTACGAATCGGCGCGCGACTACGACGCCACCTACCAGGGCGCGCGTGCGCAGTACGACGCAAACCTGGCACGGGCGGCACAGGCCAAGGCGGGCGTTCTGCCGCAGGTGGGCCTGCAGGGGAACCTGTCGCGCACCAACCTCGACATTGACGTGATCTCGGGCGCGCCGCCCTCCTCCGGGCCACGCGACTACACCACGCAGAGCGTGGGCGTGAACGCCACGCAGCCGCTGTACCGGCCCGCCGCCTGGGCCGCCTACGAGCAGGGCAAGCGCCAGGCCGAGATCGCCGAGACCGTGCTTGCCACCGCCGAGCAGGATCTGATCGTGCGCGTGAGCCAGGCGTACTTCGACGTACTCGGCGCGCAGGACACGCTGGCGCTGGTGCGTGCGCAGAAGGCCGCTGTGGCCGAACAGCTCGCCTTCGCCAAGCGCAACTTCGAGGTCGGCACCTCGACCATCACCGATTCGCGCGAGGCGCAGGCGCGCTACGACCTGGTGGTCGCGCAGGAGATCGCCGCCGAGAACGACCTGCAGGTCAAGCGCCTGGCCCTCGACCAGCTGGTGGGCCGCACCGGCAGCGCGCCGCTGCCGCTGGCCAGTGCCGCCACGCTACCGACCCCGGCACCGAGCGACATGAACGCCTGGGTGGCACAGGCCGAAGCGACGCACCCGGCGATCCGCCAGGCCCGCCTCGGCCTCGACGTGGCGGGCCTCGAGGTGCAGAAAGCCGAGGCCGGCCACAAGCCGACCCTCGATGCGCAGGTGGGCTACAACCTGACGCGCTATCCGCAGGGCAACGCCACGACCACCGTCGGCACCTACGCGCGCGGCCCGAGCATCGGCGTGGTGTTCAACATGCCGCTCTTCGCGGGCTACGCCACCGAGAACCGCATCCGCGAGACGTTGTCGCTCGAAGAGCAGTCGCGCGCTACGCTCGAATCGACACGCCGCAGCGTGACCCAGGCCACGCGCGCGGCCTACCTCGGGCTGATCTCCGGCGCGGGCCAGGTGAAGGCGCTGGAGGCGGCGGAGGCCTCGAGCCAGAGCGCGCTCGAGGCCAACCAGCTCGGCTACCAGGTGGGCGTGCGCATCAACATCGACGTGCTCAACGCGCAGAGCCAGCTGTTCCAGACCAAGCGCGACCTGGCACTGGCACGCTACAACGTGCTGCTGGGCAACCTCAAGCTGCGCCAAGCCAACGGCACGCTGATGCCGACCGACCTGCAGCCGGTCAATGCCACGCTGAGCGCCACGCCCACGCCGTTGCGCTGATCAGTCGAGGGTGGGTTCGGCCCGTTCTTCGGGCGCAACGGCGGGCGATGCCGCCGCACGCGCAGGCATTGGCGATGCGCCTTCCGCGATCGCCAGCACCGCAGCTGCCGTGCGCTCCGCAGCCCCGCGGTTCGATGCTGCGAAGCCATGCGCCGACTGCACCATGGCGTCGCGCCGCACCGCATCGCCGACCAGCGACAGCGCGGCGCGCACCGCCTGCTCCATCGTCTGCACACGCAACGCGGCACCGGCCGCGACCGCGAGATCCGCAGCCTCGGCGAAGTTGAAGGTCGAAGGGCCCAGCACGACGGGGCAGCCGCAGGCCGCGGCCTCGATCAGGTTCTGGCCGCCCAGCGCCTCGAAGCTGCCGCCGAGCAAGGCGACATCGGCCAGCCCGTAGTACAGCGCCATCTCGCCGAGCGAATCGCCCAGCCAGATTTCAGCCGCTGTCGGCGCGCCGGCCGCGCTGCGGCGGGCCACCCCGAAGCCGTTGGATTCGATCAGCGCCGCGACTTCATCGAAGCGCTGCGGATGGCGCGGCACGATCATCCACTGCACCGCCGCGACCTGGCGCGCGATGGAGTCGATGCCCGGTTGCTCCGGCGGCAGCGGGCTGATGGCGCCGAAGCGCTTGAGCACGTCGAGCAGCATCTGCTCTTCGCCTTCGCGCGAACTCGCGAGCACGACCAGCGGCCGCGGCAGCTGGCCCTTGAACTTGGCGGCCGCCGCGAGCTGCCGCGCGTCGGGCGTGGCGTCGAACTTGAGGTTGCCGTAGACACCCGCCACCTTGGCGCCCAGCGACACCAGCCGGTGCGAATCGGCCTCGGTCTGCGCCCACACGGCGGTGAGCCCCGAGTACGCGGGCCGCGCCAGCCAGCTGAGCCGCTCGGCCGAGGCCAGCGACTTCTCGTTGAGCCGCGCATTGGCCAGCACCAGCGGGATGCGGCGCTCGCGGCAGGCCGCGACCATCTCGGGCCAGACCTCGGTTTCCATCAGCACGCCGATGCGCGGCGCGAAGCGATCGAGAAAGCGGGCCACGGCCGACGGCGTGTCCCAGGGCTGCCAGACCTGCAGGTCGCCCGGCTCGAGCAGCTTGGCGCCCTCTTCCCGCCCAGTGGCCGTGCCATGAGTCAGAAGGATCGGGATGCCCGGGTGCTGGCGCCGCAGTTCGGCGATCAGGATGCCGGCCGCGCGCGATTCGCCCAGCGACACCGCATGCACCCAGCACCAGCCAACGCCGGCGACCGCATCGTCGTAGCGGCCGATGCGCTCTGCGACGGCGCCGGCATAGCCGGGCTCGGCCTCTGCGCGCCGCTTGAGCTTGCGCCGCACCAGCGGCTGGACCAGGGACGTGAACGCGCCGTACAGGCGCAGCGACAACGAACGCACGCTCGATCGGGTCAGTGCGCCGCTTCGGCGAGCTGTGCGTCGGGCTTGACGGTCTTCAGCAGGGCCAGCATGTCGGCCTCGATGCGGTGCAGCGCGGCCTCGGTCTGGCCTTCGAAGCGCATCACGAGCACCGGCGTGGTATTCGACGCGCGGATCAGGCCGAAGCCATCGGGCCAGTCGACGCGCACGCCGTCGATGGTGGAGATCTTCGCGGGTGCGTCGAACTTCGCCGTCTTGATCAGTTGCTCGACCAGCACGTGCGGCTCGCCTTCGGCGCACTTCACGTTCAGTTCGGGCGTCGAGAAGCTGGTCGGCAGGCCGTCGAGCACGGCACTGGCGTTGGGGCTCTTGCTGAGAATTTCGAGCAGGCGGCAGCCGGCGTAGGTGCCATCGTCGAAGCCGAACCAGCGCTCCTTGAAGAAGATGTGGCCGCTCATCTCGCCACCCAGCGGCGAGTCGATTTCCTTCATCTTCGCCTTGATCAGCGAGTGGCCGGTCTTGTAGATCATCGGCACGCCACCGGCGGCTTCGATCGCCGGGCCGAGGCGCTGCGAGCACTTCACGTCGTAAACGATGGTGCCGCCCGGCACGCGCGAGAGCACGTCCTGCGCGAACAGCATCATCTGGCGGTCCGGGTAGATGTTGTTGCCTTCCTTGGTCACGATGCCCAGGCGGTCGCCGTCGCCGTCGAAGGCCAGGCCCAGCTCGGCGTCGCCGGCCGCCAGCGCGGCGATCAGGTCCTTCAGGTTCTCGGGCTTGCTCGGATCGGGATGGTGGTTGGGGAAGTTGCCATCGACCTCACTGAAGAGTTCGATCACCTCGCAGCCGATGGCACGCAGGATGGCCGGGGCGGTGGCGCCGGCGATGCCGTTGCCCGAGTCGACCACGATCTTCATCGGGCGCGCCAACTTGATGTCGCCGACGATGCGCTGCGTGTAGGCCTCGGTCACGTCGACCTTGCGCACGCTGCCGCCGGGGGCGAGCGTGGCGCTGTCGGCTTCCATCACCTTGCGCAGGCCTTGAATTTCATCGCCATAGATCGCACGGCCGGCCAGCACCATCTTGAAGCCGTTGTAGTCCTTCGGGTTGTGGCTGCCCGTGACCTGGATGCCGCTGGTGGCGAGCGTGTTCGCCGCGAAATACAGCATGGGCGTGGTGACGGCGCCGACGTCGATCACCTCGATGCCCGTGGCCACCAGACCGCGGATCAGCGCGTCGACCAGCGACGGGCCCGACAGGCGCCCGTCGCGGCCCACGGCCACGGACTTCTCGCCCGCTGCACGTGCCGCGCTGCCGAAGGCCTTGCCGAGCCCCTCGGCCACGGCCGTGTCGAGCGTGCTGGGCACGACGCCCCGGATGTCGTAGGCCTTGAAGATCGATGCGCTGAGTTGCATGGCTGTGCCCTGAAAGTTCTCAAAAACGGTCTCGCATTGTAGGCATGGCCTCCGGCGGCCAGATGTCCGGAAATGGCTAATTGAGCGTGACCCGAAACGTATGATCGATCGCATGGATTCGCCCGATCGCCCTCTCGACCACGGCCCTGCCGCGACGGGGCTGGAAGGCGATGCCTGCTATCTCGCGATGAAGACGCACGATGCCCGCTTCGACGGCCGCTTCTTCACCGCCGTGACCTCCACCGGCATCTACTGCCGCCCGGTCTGCCGCGTGAAACTGCCACGACGCGAAAACTGCCGCTTCTTCCGCCATGCGGCGCAGGCCGAGGCCGAAGGCTTCCGGCCCTGCCTGCGCTGCCGGCCCGAGCTGGCACCGCGCGCAGCGAGCTGGTCGACGGAAGACGCTTCGCGCATCCTCGCGCTGCAAGCGGCTCGCCTCATCGACGAGCCGGATGCATGGAACGATGACGGCCCTGGCGCCGCACAGATCGCCGCGCGGCTGGGCGTGAGCGACCGCCACCTGCGCCGCATCTTCGAGGCCCAGTTCGGC
>CALRYR010000391.1:0-4701 GCA_943372425.1 Variovorax sp. YR752
GAGGGCGAGCTCGGCTGCGAGCAGGCGCTGGAAGAGCACCAGGCGCAGTCGTTGCATGCCCTCGTTGGCGATGCGCGCGAGCGCGTACTGCGAGACGAACTGCGCCAGCCCGCGCACCGCGAACAGCAGGATGATCGCGGCCGGCACCATCCAGAGAGCGAGCTGACCGCGGGTGAAGCCCCGGTCCAGCAGGGGCTTCAGCAGCGCCGGCATCAAGGGTTCTGTGAGAGCGGCGACGAGGGCCGCGCCGATGGCCAGTGACCACCACCGCCGCGAGCCGCCGAACCAGGACATCAGTCGGGCGAGGCGTCGCGTCAGGGGAGGCCGCGCGATATCGCCGGAGGGGGAAGACTGCATGGCGGCGGATTCTACGGGTGGGTGTTTCACCTCTTCTTTGTAGGACCAGGCTGATGTATTTACGGTGCGTCACGAATTGCGGTTTGGCAATGTGTACCATCGCGGGTTGCCGACACCTGTGATCGATCCGTGAAACTTTGTCGCCGCGAAACTCTCCGAACTGCATGAATAAGCCGTTGCCAGCATTTCCTTTGCCTACTTCTTCATCGTTCAACGCCCGCCGCGCGCTCGTCGCGGCCATGGCTGCCTCCCCCCTGGTTCCCGCGCTCGCCCAATTTCGGGTGGAAGTGTCGGGCGTGGGCCTGACGCAGTTGCCCATCGCCTTGGCCCCCTTCAAGGGCCAGGACGCCTCGCCGCAAAAGATTTCTGCCATTGTGCAGGCCGACCTCGAGCGCAGCGGCCAGTTCCGCGGCGTCGATGCCTCCGGGCAAGCCCTCGACGAAGCCTCCCGCCCGGACCTCACGCTGTGGCGCCAACGCACGGCCGATTCGCTGGTGGTGGGCAGTGTCACCAAGCTGGCTGATGGCCGCTTCGACGTGCGCTTTCGCCTGTGGGACGTGGTGCGTGGGCAAGACCTCGGCGGCCAGAGCTACACCGTGCCGCAGGCCGACCTACGGCTCGCATCGCACCGCATCGCCGACTACGTGTACGAAAAGCTGACCGGCGAGAAGGGCATCTTTTCCACCCGCATCACCTACGTCACCAAGGCGGGCAGCCGCTACAGCCTGTGGGTGGCGGACGCCGACGGCGAGAACGCGCAGGCCGCACTCGCTAGCCCCGAACCCATCATCTCGCCGACCTGGTCGTCCAACGGCTCGCAACTGGCGTACGTGTCTTTCGAGTCGCGCAAGCCGGTGGTCTACGTGCACAACGTGGCGACCGGCCAGCGTCGCCTGCTGGCGAACTTCCGCGGCTCCAACAGTGCGCCGGCCTGGGCGCCCGATGGCAACTCGCTGGCCGTGACGCTCAGCCGCGACGGCGGGTCTCAGCTCTTCACCATCGCTGCGAGCGGTGGCGAGCCACGCCGGCTCACGCAGAGCAGCAGCATCGACACCGAGCCGACCTATTCGGCCGACGGCAGCACGATCTACTTCGTGAGCGACCGCGGCGGTGCCCCGCAGATCTACAAGATGGGCGCCAACGGCGGCTCGCCGACGCGCGTGACCTTCAGCGGCTCTTACAACATCTCACCTTCTGTCAGCGGCGACGGCCGGTGGTTGGCCTACATTTCCCGCGTCGGCGGCGCATTCAAATTGCACGTGATGGAGTTGGCGAGCGGGAATGTGACCGCGATCACCGACACCACCGCCGACGAAAACCCCAGTTTTGCCCCCAACAGCAAGCTGATCGTCTATGCCACGCAGCTCGGAGGGCGCGAGGCACTGATGACCACCACGCTCGACGGCAAGATCAAGGCACGGTTGGCCGGGCAGGCTGGCGATATCCGCGAACCCGATTGGGGTCCGTTCCAGAAGCAATGATTAGATTAACTTGAGGAGTCTGTAATGTTGAAACGCACGATTTATTCGCTGGCCATCGTGGCCCTGATCGCCGGTTGCTCGTCCGGTACCAAGCTGAACGACACCCCCGTGGTGGACCGTTCGGGCGGCGCAGGCCAGGGCGGCAGCGGTGCAGCCAGCGGCGTGGCCCCTGTCACCATCGACCCGAACGCCGGCACGGCGCAAGGCCCCGTCGGCGTTGCACGCATCGTGTACTTCGACTACGACAGCTACACCCTGAAGCCCGAGTACCAGTCGCTGATCGACGGTCACGCCCGCTTCCTGAAGGCCAACCCGCGGCGTCGCATCTCGATCGAAGGCCACACCGACGAACGTGGCGGCCGCGAATACAACCTGGCTCTCGGCCAGAAGCGTTCGGAAGCCGTTCGCCGCGCACTGAACCTGCTGGGCATCAGCGACAACCAGGTCGAAGCCGTGAGCTTCGGCAAGGAAAAGCCGGCTGCCACGGGCAGCGGTGAATCCGTCTGGGCGCAGAACCGCCGCGCCGAGATCACTTACCGTTGATGACCCGCGCATTCGATTTGCGCCACGCGGCGCTTGCAGCGCTGCTGGTCTGCATGTCGGTCGGCGCCAACGCGGCGCTGTTCGAGGATGACGAGGCACGCCGCGCCATCCTCGAGCTTCGCCAGCGTGTCGAGGCGATGCGCGTGCAGAGCGAACAGCGGCTGACCGACGAGAACGGTCAGCTGCGCCGCAGCGTGCTCGACCTGCAGAACCAGATCGAAACGATGCGCGGCGACATGCAGCGCATGACGGGCCAGAACGAGCAGCTGGCGCGCACGGTTTCTGAACTGCAGCAACGCCAGACCGACATCGACGACCGCCTCAAGAAGAGCGAGCCGGGCAAGGTGTCGGTCGACGGTCGCGAGTTCACGGCCGACCCGCGCGAGAAGGCAGACTTCGACGCGGCACTTGGCGTGTTCCGTGGTGGCCAGTTTGCGCAGGCGCAAACGGCCTTCGCCGAATTCGTGAAGCGCTACCCGCAAAGCGGCTACACACCGTCGGCGCTGTTCTGGCTGGGCAATGCGCAGTACGCAACGCGCAACTACACCGAAGCGATTGCCAATTTCCGGTCGATGCTGTCGCTGGCACCCGATCATGCGAAGGCCCCCGAAGCGGTGCTGTCGATCGCGAACTGCCAGATCGAGCTCAAGGACACGCGCGCGGCCCGCCGCACGCTGGAAGACCTGACCAAGGCCTATCCGCAGTCCGAAGCCGCACAGGCCGGTCGCGAACGTCTGTCGCGCCTGAAGTAATCGCAGGCGCTGCGCCCATGGACGCCGCGGCGCTTGCGCCCATCTCCGTTCCCGAGCCTGACGATGCGCGCCGCTTTGGCGGGCTTGAGCGCCTTTACGGCGTTGCGGGCGCACAGGGCATTCGCGGCGCGCACGTGCTGGTCGCGGGCATCGGCGGCGTCGGCTCCTGGGCTGTCGAAGCGCTGGGCCGCAGCGGGGTGGGGCGGCTCACGCTGGTCGACCTCGACCACATCGCCGAATCGAACATCAACCGGCAGATCCATGCGCTCGAATCGACTGTCGGCCAGGCCAAGGTCGAAGCGATGCGTGATCGGATCGCTCAGATCAATCCGCAGTGCCAAGTGTTCGCCATTGACGACTTCGTCGAACCCGACAACTGGCTCGGCCAAGTGGCCGCGGCCGAAGCGGCGAACGGACCGCTCACCGCCGTCATCGACGCCTGCGACCAGGTTCGTGCGAAGGTGACGATGGCCGCATGGGCGCGGTCGACGCGCACACCCTTCATCACCGTCGGCGCCGCAGGCGGCAAGCGCCTTGCCCACAAGGTCGAGATCGATGACCTCTCGCTCACCACGCATGACCCCTTGCTCGCGCAGGTACGCAACCGGCTGCGCAAGCTGCACGGCGCACCACGCGACGGCAAGAAGATCGGCGTAGCCTGCGTCTTCAGCCGCGAGAACGTCGCGCCGCCCGATGCGTCGTGCGCCATCGAAGGCGACGGCTCGCTCAACTGCCACGGCTACGGCTCGGTCGTGAGCGTGACGGCCACCTTCGGACAATGCGCGGCCGGATGGGTTCTCGACAAGATCGCTCTCCTGGCCAAGCTATAATCGTAGGCTTTGCTGTCGTCGACACGCCAGCAAGACCTGGGAACATCGACATCAAGATCGATCCGGGACGTTAGCTCAGTTGGTAGAGCAGCGGACTTTTAATCCGTTTGTCGTGGGTTCGACCCCCGCACGTCCCACCATTTAACCCCTTATGGGGTATAGAAAGCCTGCTACCAAAGGGATAGCGGGCTTTTTTGTGCTCAGACGATGTAGGCGCCAGTGAAGGCGAAAAGGGCATCCCATGGACGAAGTTGTTTCCCTCCTGCGAAGTCCCGTGTTCTGGGTGTGCACAGTGTTTGTCGGCCTTGCCGGCAACATTGCAGCAAACTACTGCCAACGAGGCCTGGACAAGATTTTCGGGTCTTGGAATTTGTCCCGATCGCGTCGTGCTCTTGCGCTGAACGTTCGATTCAATGAAGACCTGCGCCTTCTGCACCACCACCCGCACCTGATTCAATTTTCGATCGCTGCGGAGGGGCGACACCGCCTCAAAGCCTCCATCGAAGCTTTCCTCGGGTTCATGATTTTCGCGATGGCTTTGATGGAGCCGCTTTTTCGCGCCGATCCTCTAACAAACTATGCGATTTTTCAGGTGGTGTGCTTTTTGGGCGTCGTCACGATGACGTTTGCACGCGCCTGGAAAAACATGCGGCAGTGCGCATATCACTCGACGCTACTTCGCGTGCTAGAGGAACACGATCGAGAGGAGCTCTTAAAGCTCTTGCCGGAAAGTGATGT
>CALRYR010000392.1:0-4701 GCA_943372425.1 Variovorax sp. YR752
AGCGCAGGTTCTCCTCGGTCGTCAGGCCCAGGAAGGTGCCGCGGCCGTCGGGCACATGGCCCACGCCCAGCTTGGCGATCTGCTCGGTCGAGCGCCGGTCGATGCGCTGCCCCGCCAGCGAGATGCTGCCCTGCGTGCTGACCATCATCTGGCACAGCGCGCGCAGCGTGGTCGTCTTGCCCGCGCCGTTGGCGCCCAGCAGCGCGACCACCTCGCCGTCGGCGATGTCCAGGTCGATGCCCTGCAGCACCCGCGTCGGGCCATAGGCCGCGTGCAGGCCCCGCACCTCCAGCAGTCGCGTCGTCATGCCGCCACCTCGTCTTCCTCGCCCAGGTAGGCGCGGATCACCTCCGGATGCGCGCGCACCTCGGCCGGCGTGCCGTCGGCGATCTTCCGGCCGAAGTTGAGCGCAACGACCTGGTCGGAGACACCCATCACCAGGCTCATGTGATGCTCGACCAGCAGCACCGTCACGTCGAGCCGATCGCGGATGTCGCGGATCAGCACGCCCAGGCTGTCCAGCTCCTCGTGGTTGAGGCCGCAGGCGGGCTCGTCGAGCAGCAGCAGCTTCGGCCGCGCAGCCAGTGCGCGTGCCAGTTCCACCCGCTTCTGCGTGCCGAACGGCAGATCGGCCACGGTGCGATCGGCGACGTCGTCGATCTGCAGGAAGTCCATCAGCTGCGCGGCGCGCGCCTGCGCGTCGGCCTCGATGCGGGCCACGCCCGGCAGCCGGAAGGCGTTGCGCAGGAAGCCCGCGTGCTGCCGGCTGTGGCAGCCGACCAGCACGTTCTCGCGCACGGTCATCGTGCGGAAGAGCGCCAGGTTCTGGAAGGTGCGGCCGATGCCCAGCCCGGCCATGCGATGGCGCGGCAGCGTCGACACCGGATGTCCGTCGAAATCGATGCGCCCCGCATTGCAGGGATAGAGCCGCGAGAGGCAGTTGAACAGCGTGCTCTTGCCGGCGCCATTGGGCCCGATCAGCCCGCAGATCTGCCCGCGCTGCACGTCGAACGAGACGCCGTCGAGCGCCACGATCCCGCCGAAGCGCACCGACACGCCGTCGATGCGCAACAGCGGCTGTCTCGTGTCTCCGCGATCGTTGTCATGCGCCATGCGTCAGAGCCGTTCGACGATCGTGACGTTGGCCATCCCGCCGCCCTCGCACATCGTCTGCAGGCCGTAGCGCTTGCCGCGTTGGCCGAGCGCGTGGATCAGCGTCGTCATCAGCTTGGTGCCGGAGCCACCGAGCGGATGGCCCAGCGCGATGGCGCCGCCGTTCACGTTCAGGCGCGATGGGTCGGCGCCCGTCACCTGCAGCCACGCGAGCGGCACCGGCGCGAAGGCCTCGTTCACCTCGAACAGGTCGATGTCGTCGATCGCGAGGCCCGCCTTCTTGAGCGCACGCTGCGTCGCCGGGATCGGCGCCTCCAGCATGATGACCGGGTCGTGGCCCAGCACGCTCATGTGGTGGATGCGCGCGAGCGGCTTCACGCCCAGCGCCTTCAGGCCGCGCTCGTTCACCACCATCACGCCGCTGGCGCCGTCGCAGATCTGGCTGGCGCTGGCCGCCGTCACGCGACCGCCCTCGGCGATCAGCCGGACGCTGCCAATGCTCTCGAGCGTGGCGTCGTAGCGGATGCCCTCGTCCGCCGTGTGCATCTCGCCGGACTCGCTGCCGTCGGCCAGGCGCACCGCCACCGGGATGATCTCGGCGTCGAAGCGGCCGGCGCGCGTGGCCTCGATGGCGCGCTGGTGGCTGCCCAGCGCAAACGCGTCGAGCTGCGCCCGCTCCAGCCCGTAGTTCTTCGCGATCATCTCGGCGCCGGTGAACTGGCTGAACTCGATGCCGGGGTAGCGCGCCTGGATCAGCGGGCTCATGTACGTGCCCATGCCGTTCTTCAGTGGCAGCACGTAGGGGCTGCCCATGGGCACACGCGTCATGCTCTCGACGCCGGCGGCGATCACCACGTCCATCGAACCCGACATCACGGCCTGCGCCGCGAAGTGCAAGGCTTGCTGCGACGAGCCGCACTGGCGGTCGATGCTGGTGCCGGGCACCGACTCGGGCAGACGCGATGCGAGCACCGCGTTGCGCCCGACGTTCATGCCCTGCTCGCCGATCTGGCCGACGCAGCCCATGATGACGTCTTCGACGAGCGCGGGGTCGGCATCACTCTGGTCGATCAGCGCGTTCAGCACCTGGGCCGCGAGGTCGGCCGGGTGCCATCCGGCGAGGCGGCCGCCCTTGCGGCCTCCGGCGGTTCGGGTCGCAGCGACGATATAGGCTTCGGGCATTCGTGTCTCCAGTGGCATGTCGGGTTGCCGGCCATGTTCGCGTGCCACGGCACCGGAGGCGTCGTCGTAACGGACGATTTTGGCGATCGTCCCGCCCCCAGGATCAGGGGCGCTGCGGCGGCGAGGCCTGCGTCTGCATCAGCCCCACGTCGATGGCGGCTGCACGCAAGCAGGCTTCGCGTTGGAGCAGCGGCTGCAGATAACGGTCGAACGCCGGACGTGGATCGATGCCACCGCTGCGCAGGCCGAAGGCCAAGGCTGACCCGAGGTACAGGTCGGCGGTGGTGAAACGGTCCCCGCACAGATAGGGGCTGGCCTGCGACACGGCGGATTCCAGGGTCTCCATCATCTGGTCGTGGCTGCCGTAGCCGACCTGCGAGGCCTTGTCCGGTGGCGCCAGAAGGCCCAGGCTCTTGCCCATGAAGGCGGCCTCCATCGGCCCGGCGGCGAAAAACAGCCAGCGGTAGTACGCGCCGCGCGCCTCGCTCGCGGGCGGCGGCGCCAACTGCCGTTCGGGGAAGAGATCGGCCAGGTAGGTGCAGATGGCCGCCGCCTCGGTCACCACGGTGTTGCCGTGCCGGAGTGCGGGCACCTTGCCCATGGGGTTGATGGCCAGGTAGGCATCGGCTTTCATGCTCGTGCCGTAGTCGAGCAACACGGTGTCGTAGGTGGCACCGCACTCCTCGAGCATCCAGCGCACCGTGCGGCCGCGTGACATGGGGTGGGTGTAGAAGGTCAGGTCGGATGGCATGCAAGGCTTTCTATTGGTTGAACACCCGTGCAGCGTAGGCCGCAGGGGTGTCAGAAACCGTCAGCAGTGCACGCGATGGCTGCCGCTCACGGAGAGCCGATGTCGTAGCCCATCTGGTCGCGCCAGCGCTGGATCAGCACGTGCCGGCGGCTCGGATAGCGCATGCCCGTGTTGCGCAGACTGACAACGCGGTCGGCGCGGAAGTGGCGGAAATCCTGGCGCAGCTCGCACCAGCCGACCAGGACCCGCGACTTCTCGAAGAAGGCCATGGCAAAGGGCCAGACCGTCCGGCAGGTCGCCTTGCGTTCGGCGTCGAGATAGTCGAGCGAGATCGACTCCTCCGCGCGGATCGCCATGCGCAGGGCCGGCAACCAGGGTTCTGGCACGACGCTGTCGGCGACCCGCGGTGCCAGCAGGCCACTGGTCTCGACGGCCAGCCGCAGCGGCTGCGGCAAGGTCGCGCTGATGCGCTGCAGGGCGTCCCGGGCGGCCTGCGCGAGCACCGGGTCGGCCTGGCGCGACACCCAGCTCACCCCCAGCACGAGGGCCTCGATCTCGTCCTCGCCGAACATCAGCGGTGGCAGCGTGAAGCCCGGACGCAGGCGGTACCCCACCCCCGCCTCGCCTTCGATGTGCGCACCTTGTTCGCGCAAGGTGGCCACGTCGCGGTACAGGGTGCGGCGGCTGACTTGGAGCGTATCGGCGAGGGCATCGGCGCTGACCGGTTGCCGATGGCCACGCAGCACTTCCAGCAATTGCAGCAGGCGGGCCGCACGGCTCATGCGGAGAGGGGGAAAGAGTTCTTCATGCGTTCATGCGGACGGAAGGATCCGGCCACGCGACGCATTCTGCCCGTCCTCGCGGGCGCCGGCCGTCCTTACTTCGGTGCCATGCGGATGGCGCCGTCGAGGCGCACGCTCTCGCCGTTGAAGTAGGCGTTGGTGATCATCGATTCGGCCAGCGCCGCGTACTCGGCCGGGTCGCCCAGCCGCTTCGGGAAAGGCACCGAGGCGGACAGGGCTTCGCGCACGTTGTCGGGCAGGCCCATGAGCAGCGGCGTCGCGAACAGGCCGGGCAGGATGGTGTTGACGCGGATGCCCTCGCCCATCAGGTCGCGCGCGATCGGCAGCGTCATGCCGACGACGCCGGCCTTCGACGCGGTGTAGGCCGCCTGGCCCATCTGGCCGTCCTGCGCCGCCACCGAGGCGGTGTTGACGATGGCGCCGCGCTCGCCGTCCTTCAGCGGCTCGAGGGTGAGCATGCCGGCGGCCGACTTGGCGATGCAGCGGAAGGTGCCGATGAGGTTGATCTGGAGGATGCGCTCGAAGTTCGACAGCGGAAAGTGCTTGATCTCGCCCGTCGCCTTGTCGCGGCTCGCGGTCTTCACCGCGTTACCGGTGCCGGCGCAGTTGACCAGCACGCGCTCCTGCCCGTGCGCCGCGCGCGCCTTGGCGAAGGCGGCGTCGACCTGCTCGTCGGACGTGACGTCGACCCGGCAGAACACGCCGCCGATCTCCCGCGCGAAGGGCTCGCCGAGGTCGGCGTTGAGGTCGAACAGCGCGACCTTCACGCCGTGGCTGGCCAGCCGGCGCGCCGTGGCGGCACCGAGACCCGAGGCACCACCGGTGACGACGGCGGCGACGCTGGAATTGAGT
>CALRYR010000393.1:0-4699 GCA_943372425.1 Variovorax sp. YR752
GTAGTTAGACGCCAGCACGATGCCGTTGCGGTCGAGGATCAGCCCGCGGTTGGGCACCACCGGCACCACCGCCGTGCGGTTGCTCTCGGCCTGCTCGGCCAGGTCGGTGTGCCGCACCACCTGCAGGTAGACCAGTCGCGCGCACAGCAGCCCGAAGGCGGTCAGCACCACCAGGCCGATGACGATCACGCGCCGCTTGAAGCGGGCGAGGTCGGCGGCGACGTTGCGGATCTCGGTCATGCGGGGGCAAGGCTACGCGTGCGGCGCGCGGGGAGCAAGTTCACAGGGGCCGGTTGGCATCCGGCTCGGGCGTACGCCGCTGCGGCGCCAGCAGGATGAGGCTGACGAGCGGCCACAGCACGGCCTCGATGACGGGGGCGATCATCAGCGACCAGCCCGGGAACACGCCGCCGCCGATCATGCGGATGGCCAGCTCGATCAGGTGCGACACCGCGAACAGCGGCAGCACCTGCGGCGCCTGCGACAGCACCGGGTACCAGAGCAGGCGACGGTGCAACATGATCGCGAAGAAGCCCAGCGACGTGTACGACAGCGCGTGCTGGCCGAGCATGGCCGACTGGTGCACGTCCATGCACAGGCCGAAGACGAAGGCCGCGCCGATGCCGATGCGGGCCGGCTGGTGCACGCTCCAGAAGACGATCACCAGCGCCAGCAGGTCGGGCGCCCAGGCCGCACGGCCCATGGGCACCATGTCGAGCAGCATCGCGACGATCAGGCTGGCCCAGATGAAGACCGGGTTGACGGGCAGCAG
Organism: Variovorax sp. YR752; assembly: GCA_943372425.1. GTDB lineage: Bacteria > Pseudomonadota > Gammaproteobacteria > Burkholderiales > Burkholderiaceae_C > Variovorax. The sequence goes on from CALRYR010000393.1 coordinate 773, forward strand.
CAGCTGCTGCTGGCCAGGCCGCATGATCATGGCGTGCGTCCTTCGCGTCGTGCCGCAGGCGGCGGTGTGCCGGAAGCGGCCGGTGCCTTCGGCTTGGCGGCCGAAGCGATCTTGGCGCTTGCTGCGGACGCCGCAGAGGCGGCAGCCGATGCCGCCGCGGCCGAGCGCATCGACGCCGCACTGCCGATCGGGGTGAGCACCAGCACGTAGCGCGCCGCCGTCACCTGCGCGAGCGGCAGGCAGTAGATGCGGGCGAAGCCGGAGTCGGCGCGGCGCTCGATGCGCTCGATCTTCGCGACTGGAAGCCCGGGCGGGTAGACGCCGTCGACCCCGCTGGTGGCGAGCAGGTCGCCCTCCTGCAGGTCGGCATTGGCCGCCACGAAGCGCAGCTCCAGCCCGCCGCCGTGTGCACTGGCGTCGCCGAAGGCCACGCTGCGCGCGCCGGTGCGGGTGTTCTGCACCGGGATGGAAAGGTCGCGGTCGATCACCAGCGTGACCTCGCTGCTGAAGGGCAGCACCTGCGTCACCTGGCCGATCACGCCGCGCTCGTCGATCACCGGAGAACCGGGCGCGATGCCGCTCGACAGGCCCTGATCGATGACCACCTTGCGGGTGTACGGGTCGGCCGCGTCGTAGAGCACCTCGGCCGCGCGGCCCGGCGTCTGCGTGGCCTGGCGCAGCTCCAGCAGCGTGCGCAGGCGTTCATTCTCCTTGGCCAGGCTGTCGGCCTGGCCGGCGCGCTCGGCCTGCAGTGCGAGCGCGCGGCGCGCGTCGGCTTCGTTGCGTTGGGCCGCCTGCAGGTCCTCGAGGTAGGTGCCGCCCTGGGCGAACAGCTGCACCGGCTTGAGCGCCAGCCACTGGAAGGGATAAAGCACCGCGCCGACGGCCGCACGCACCGGCTGCATCAGGTGGAAGCGCGCATCGGCCACCATCAGGAACACGGCGAGTGCACTGAAGAAGATCAGTTTGCTGAGCGCCGACGGCCCCTGGTGGAAGAGCGGTGGCGCGGAGCGATCCAGCGTGCCGAGCGGCATACGCGACCGCCGGGGTTATTCCGAGGTGAAGATGCTGCCGAGACGGTCCATGCGCTCGAGCGCGATGCCGCAACCACGCACCACGCAGGTCAGCGGGTCTTCGGCCACCAGCACCGGCAGGCCGGTTTCCTCGGCCAGCAGGCGGTCGAGGTCGCGCAGCAGCGCGCCGCCGCCGGTGAGCATCATGCCGCGGTCGGCGATGTCGGCGCCGAGTTCAGGCGGCGTCTGTTCCAGCGCGTTCTTCACGGCCGAGACGATGTTGTTGAGCGGATCGGTCAGGGCTTCCAGCACTTCGTTGCTGCTGATGGTGAAGCTGCGCGGCACGCCTTCGCTGAGGTTGCGGCCCTTGACTTCCATCTCCTTGACTTCGGAGCCCGGGAAGGCCGAGCCGATGGTCTTCTTGATGACTTCGGCGGTCGGCTCGCCGATCAGCATGCCGTAGTTGCGGCGGATGTAGTTGATGATGGCCTCGTCGAAACGGTCGCCGCCGACGCGGACGCTGCCCTTGTAGACCATGCCGCCGAGCGAGATCACGCCCACTTCGGTGGTGCCGCCGCCGATGTCGACGACCATCGAGCCGGAGGCTTCGGACACCGGCAGGCCGGCGCCGATGGCCGCGGCCATGGGTTCTTCGATGAGGTAGACCGAGGTGGCGCCGGCTGCCTCGGCCGCGTCCTTGATGGCGCGGCGCTCGACCTGGGTCGAGCCGCAGGGCACGCAGATGATGATGCGCGGGCTCGGCGCGAGCAGCGAGCGCGGGTGCACCATCTTGATGAACTGCTTGATCATCTGCTCGGTGATCACGAAGTCAGCGATCACGCCGTCCTTCATCGGGCGGATCGCCTCGATGTTGCCGGGCACCTTGCCCAGCATGGCCTTGGCTTCGCGGCCCACCGCCTGGATCACCTTCTTGCCGTGCGGGCCGCCTTCGTGGCGGATGGCCACGACCGACGGTTCATCGAGCACGATGCCCTTGTTGCGGGCGAAGATCAGGGTGTTGGCGGTGCCGAGGTCGATGGCGAGGTCGGTCGAGAAGTACCGACGGAAAGCTCCAAACATGTGGAATTCCTTGGGAGCACGGCATGCGCGTCGGCAGGTCGTCGCTCGATTGATGGGTCGTCTGAAGGGATGGTTTGATGGTTTTTGCAGCAAAAGCCGGCGCGTTCGCGGGGGTTGCGGCAAAGGCGGGATAATACCCGAATCCCCCCAGACTTCCCTCGTTTTCGCCCTGTATCGGGGCCGGTTTGCCGTCACTTCCGAATGTCACTCACCTCCAACGATATCGCCCGCATCGCCACGCTGGCACGCTTGCAACTGGCGCCGGACGAAAGCACCCGCCTGCAAGGCCAGATCAACGGTTTCTTCGACCTGGTCGAAAAGATGCGTGCCGTCGACACCACCGGCGTCGAACCACTGGCCCACCCCGTGGCCGCCATCGAAGACATCACGCTGCGCCTGCGCGACGACGTGGTCAGCGAGCCCAACAACCGCGACGCCAACCAGAAGAGCGCCCCTGCCGTCGAGCGCGGCCTGTTCCTCGTGCCGAAGGTGATCGAATGAGCGCCGATCTGCACCAACTCGGCGTGGCCGGCATGGTCAAGGCACTCGCCGCACGCGAGGTCTCGGCGGTCGAGGCCGCCCAGCATTTCCTGAAGCGCATCGATGCGCACCAGTCGCTCGGCGCCTTCGTCGCGGTCGACGCCGACGTGACGCTGGCACAGGCCCGGGCCGCCGACGCGCGGATCGCGCAGGGCAACGCACCGGCGCTCGCTGGCGTGCCGATCGCGCACAAGGACATCTTCGTCACCACCGACTTCCCGACCACCGCCGGCTCGCGCATGCTGGCCGGCTACCGCTCGCCCTTCGACGCGACCGTGGTCCGCAAGCTGGCCGAGGCTGGCGCTGTGACGCTGGGCAAGCTCAGCTGCGACGAGTTCGCCATGGGCTCGGCCAACGAGAACGTGGCGGTGCCCGCCGTGGGCGCTGACGCTGTCGTGCCCGTGCGCAACCCGTGGGACAACGCCCGCGTGCCCGGCGGCTCCTCCGGCGGCAGCGCGGCCGCGGTGGCCGCGCGCCTGGCGCCTGCCGCCACCGGCACCGACACCGGCGGCTCGATCCGCCAGCCCGCCTCCTTCTGCGGGATCACCGGCATCAAGCCGACCTACGGCCGCGCCTCGCGCTACGGCATGGTCGCCTTCGCGTCCAGCCTCGATCAGGCCGGCGCGATGGGCCGTTCGGCCGAGGACTGCGCCCTGCTGCTGTCGGCGATGTGCGGCCCCGACCTGGACCGCGACTCGACCTCGATCGACCGGCCGGCCGAGGACTATTCGCGCGCGCTGAACGGCCCGCTCGACGGCCTGCGCATCGGCGTGCCGAAGGAATTCTTCGGCGAGGGCGTGGCACCGGGCGTGCGCGCTGCGGTCGATGCGGCGCTGGCCGAGTACGAGAAGCTGGGCGCCAGGCGCGTGGCCGTCACGCTGCCGCGCACCGAGCTGTCGATTCCCGTCTACTACATCCTGGCAGCCGCCGAAGCGTCGAGCAACCTGAGCCGCTTCGACGGCGTCAAGTTCGGCCACCGCGCCAAGCAGTACAAGGATCTGGCCGACATGTATGGCAAGACCCGCGAAGAAGGCTTCGGCGACGAGGTCAAGCGCCGCATCATGATCGGCACCTACGTGCTGAGCCACGGCTACTACGACGCGTACTACCTGCAGGCACAGAAGGTGCGCCGCATGATCGCCGACGATTTCCAGCAGGCCTTCCGTGACTGCGACCTGATCGCCGGCCCGGCCGCGCCCACCGTGGCCTGGAAGCTTGGCGAGCATGGCGACGACCCGGTCGCCGACTACCTGGCCGACATCTTCACGCTGCCCGCCTCGCTGGCCGGCCTGCC
>CALRYR010000394.1:0-4692 GCA_943372425.1 Variovorax sp. YR752
GGTGCGGTAGTTCCAGCTCGGGCGCTGGATCGGTTGCAGGTCACCTTCAAACACCCAGTAGCCGAACTCCAGGCGCACAGACAACATCTTGCCGAAGAAGCCGGCGCGGCGCAGCATGTCGAGCTTGCGCAGGCCTGGGAGGAAGAGCTTGTCCTGCACGGCGCCGTGCTTCAGGCCCGAGCCTTCGGCCAGGCGTGCGATCTCGACCGCTTCGTTCAGGTTGGTCGCGATCGGCTTCTCGCAGTACACGTGCTTGCCGGCGCGGATCGCCTTGGCGAGCAGGGTGGGGCGCATCTGCGTGGTGCCGGCGTCGAAGAAGATCGTGTCGTCGGGGTTCTCCAGCGCCTTGTCGAGGTCGGTGCCCCAGCGAGCGATGCCGTGCTTCTTGGCCAGCGCTTCCATCTTCTCGGCGTTGCGGCCGATGAGGATCGGGTCGGGCATGACCTTGTCGCCGTTCGACAGCGTCACCCCGCCTTGCGCGCGGATGGCGCAGATGGAGCGGATCAGATGCTGGTTCATGCCCATGCGTCCGGTGACGCCGTGCATGATGAGTCCGAGTCGTTGTGTAGCCATGGTTTCTCTGCTTGCTGTGTTGAGTGGGTGGAGTCCGGGAGTTATTGAGGCGACAGGCCGGCGGCCTTCACCAGCTTGGCGTTGCTGCCGATCTCTTCCTTGATGTAGGCGTCGAACTGCGCGGGCTGCAGCGTCCAGGCGTCTGCACCGAGCTTCAGGAAGCGTTCCTTGACCTCGGGCGTGGCGAGGGCCTTCACGACTTCGTCGTGCAGGCGCGTGACGATGTCGCGCGGCGTCTTCGCCGGCGCCATCATTCCGATCCAGAAGTTGAATTCCGAGCCGGGCACGCCGGCTTCGGCCGTGGTCGGCACGTCGGGCAGGGCGGCGGCGCGCTTGGGGGAGCCGACGGCCAGCGCCAGCAGCGTGCCTTCCTTGATCTGGCCGATGACGGGCGCGATCGGCGAGAAGTAGTAGTCGACGCGGCCCGACAGCACCTCGGTCACGGCTTCGCCCGATCCCTTGAACGGGATGTTGGTCGCGTCGATGGCGGCGGCCATCTTGAACTTCTCGGCGTTCAGGTGCGTGGCGCTGCCCTGGCCGGCCGAGGCGAAGTTGATGGTGCCCGGCTTGGCCTTGGCGGCGGCGACCAGTTCCTTCAGCGTCTTGATGTTCTTCGACGGCGAGATCACCAGCGCGTTGGGCAGCGAGGAGATCGGCGTGATGCCGGCGAAGTCGCCCACGGTGTCGAAAGGCAGCTTGGCGAAGGTCGACGGGCTCACCGTGTGGGACGACGAGTGAATCATGATCGTGTAGCCGTCCGGTGCGGCCGTGGCCACGGCCTGCTGGCCGATCGTGCCGCTGGCGCCGCCACGGTTGTCCACCACCAGCGTCTGACCCATGCTCTGGCCCATCTTGTCGGTGATGGCGCGGGCAATGATGTCCGTGGTGCTGCCGGCCGCGAACGGGACGATCACGCGGATCGGCTTGTTCGGGTAGCCGTTCTGCGCAGCAGCGCTTTGGGTCGTCAATGCAGCGAGGCACACCAGTGAGGCGGCCGCGGCGATACGGGCGAAAGTGGTCATGAAAGTCTCCGTTGGTTTCTTGGGCGCACCTGCGCGGGCGCACAGTGAACTTGGTAATTCACCAGTTGGTGAATTGAGGATAATTTTCGGACGATGGCGTGCGACGGTCAATTGCCGTGCGGCAGGCCTGCGTCAGGGATTACCCGGGCGTTGAAGGCTGCAGGGCCGGGCGGCGTTCAGTACGCCGTGCCCATCGCATCCCAGCGGATGCCGGCGCCGCGCTCGCCGGTGGCGAAGCCACCCGTGTCGAGCGACGACAGATCGATCTGTCCGCCGACGATGCGCAGGCGCACCGCGCCATGGCTCTCGGCGTACAGCGCAGGGTGCCGTGTTGCGAATGCGCGCTGCTCGTCCGCCGGCAGCGCGGCCATGCCGTCAACGTAGTGGTGGCCGTTGCGCTCGACGTGCTCGAGGCCGAGCCAGCGGACCAGCGCCAGGTCCTGCTGCAGCCCGACGCCCGCCTGCATCGTCAGGTCTTCGCCGGAGAGGAACAGGGCCTCGCCGTGGGCGCGGGCCTGTGCGCAACGCGCCGCATTCACGATCGACTTGTAGAAGCCTTTGCAGCTCTTGCTCGACACGCCGGTGTAACCGAGCGCGCGGGCTTGCATGAAGCTGTCGAGCGTCGCGTCGGACTCGTCGATGAGCAGCGGCATGCGCGCGGCGGCTGCACGCACGTCGCGCTCGAGGGCCTGCGCACGCTGGATCGGTTGCTCGATGAACGCGGTCTTCGCGGCCATCGACTGCAGTCGGGGCGCTGCGAGGAAGGCATCGAGGAAGTGCGAAAAGGCTTCGGCCTCCGCGTACTGCTCGTTGCCGTCGAGCGTCACCAGCGTGGCCTGTGCGTCGATCACCTCGGCGATGCGTGTCAGGCGTTCGATGTCGGCGCGTGTGTCGCCCGACAGCTTGAGCTTGAAATGGCGGTGGCCGTAGCGCGCGATGGCGCCTTCGAGCGACGCGGGCAAGCCGTCGTGCGGGTCGGCATCGCCGAGGTCCGCATCGCGGATCGCATCGGCCAGGCCGACGGTGTGGCGTGCGGCGATCGATGGGCGTCCGCGGGGCAGCGCCAGGAAGCCGTCGAGGTCGAAGTCGTGCAGGTCGGGTGCCAGGCCGTGGCGTGCCAGGTCGATGCCGGCGAGGTTGCGGGCCATCGCATCGCCGAAGCTGCAGCCCCGATGCAGGCACACGGCGTCGAGCACGGCGCGGTCGATCAGCGCCGGGCCGTAGCTGGCCACCAGCGGCCCCAGGCCCTGGCGCGAGCCCATCGCCAGGACGTCCTCGTAGTGCTCGGCGAAATGGTCCCACGCGCATTGCGCCGCGCCTGTCGTGGTGTAGGCCTCGCGTGCGTTGCGCAACGCCTGGCGCAGTTGTTCGAAGTTCTGCTCGTTCGACAGCGACGGGTCCTTGTCGAACCATTTGGGAATCATCATCTCCGCCGCACAGCCCTCGCTGGTCCGGCCGTCCTCGAAACGGATGCGCGCGCGCACGTAGACCTGCGGGCACGCCGTCACCGTGACCGCGCCGAAGCGGAAGGGCAGCCGCAGCCGCACGGCTCGCTCGGTGAAGCGGATGTCATCGACGTGGAAGCGGGGCGCCGCAGGGGCCATGTGCGAACTCCAGTGCGAGCGAGGATGCGCGACTCAGTGGTCGAGGATGCCTTGGGAGAAGAAATGCGAGCGGATCGTCTTGGCGTACTCGCCGAAGGCGGCGGAACCCATGATGTCCAGCGGGCGTTCGTGCGGCAGTTCGATGTCGTAGACGGCGGCGATGGTGCCCGGCCGCTCGCTCATCACGATGACGCGGTCCGACAGGTAAACCGCCTCGGGAATGCTGTGGGTGATGAGCATCACCGTCTTGCCCGATGCCGCCCAGATGCGACGCAGCTCGAGGTTCATCTTCTCGCGCGTCATCGCGTCGAGCGCCCCGAAGGGCTCGTCCATCAGCAGCACGGTCGGGTCGTGCAGCAGTGCGCGGCAGATCGATGCGCGTTGCTGCATGCCACCGGAGAGTTGCCACGGATACTTGCCCTCGAAGCCCTTCAGCCCGGCCATCGCGATCAGCTCGGCGGCCCGTGCGCGTGCCGCGGCCATCGGCATGTGACGAATCTCGGCCTGCAGCAGGATGTTGTCGAGCACCGTGCGCCAGGCCAGCAGCACCGCGCTCTGAAACACGATGCCCACGTCCCTCTGCGCGCCCTGGATCGGCTTGCCCGACAGCGTGAGCGAGCCGGCGGTGATCGGCAGCAGGCCGGCCACCATCTTCAGCAGCGTGCTCTTGCCGCAGCCCGACGGGCCGACGACCGAAACGAATTCGCCCTTGCGGATGGCGAAGTCGAGCGGCCGCAGCGACTCGACCGGGCCATCCTTGGTCTGGTAGACCTTGGTGACACCACGGGCTTGGATGAGGACGTCGTCGGACATGGGCAGCGTGCGGGCTCGTGGGTCAATTCGTTGGCAGAAAGTCGAGGGTGACGTAGTCCTCCGGCTTGCCGCGTGTGGCGGGATCCATGCCGCCGTACTGCACCAGCAGGTCGAGCGAGTCGTTCACGTTCTTCATGCTCACGCGGAAGGGGCGCTGGTTGGCGGTTTCCTTGGTGTGGTACAGCGCGACGCTCTGCTTCATGCCGACGATGAGCGTGTCGCGCACGCCGGCCTTGGGGTTGGCCTTGAGCATCGCGTCGACCGCGGCCTCGGGGCTCTTCTCGGCGGCTTCCGCGGCCTTGGTCGACGCGCGCATGAAGCGCTTCACCAGGTCGGGGTTCTCGGTCAGCAGGTTCTTGTTGGTGATGATCCCGGAGCTGATCTGGTTCACGCCCGAGTCGGCGAAGCGGATCGGCGTCACCGGCTTGCCCGTCGCGTCCTGCAGCTTGATGGCCTGGTCCATCACGTAGCCCAGCAGCAGATCGGCCTGGCCGTTCATCACGGCGTTGAGCTTGGTCTGGCCGTCGCCCGAGACGATCTTCACCTGGTCGGGCTTGATGTCGTTGACCTTGAGGAAGAGGGGCCACATCTGCGACATCGAGTCGCCCGGCGTGGTCGCGACCGTCTTGCCGATGATGTCCTTCGGCGCCTTGATGTTCTTCTCGGTGAAGCCCATGACC
>CALRYR010000395.1:0-4691 GCA_943372425.1 Variovorax sp. YR752
ACGGCACCGGCCAGGACAAGCTGCTCGACACCATCTCGGTGAGTGTGCTGCCGAACGGCACGTCGGCCAATATCGAAATCACCGTCAAGACGATTCCGGTCAGCGACGGCGCCGCCCCGATATCCATCGCATTCAACACCGCCGACTCCACGACGCCGACCTTGCCTACCATCACTGCAGCGGCCGTCGCAAGTACGCCGACGCCAGCCGTGGTCGCTGCGCTGTTCGATCGCATGACTGCCTGCTACGCCCTGCCGCTGTCGCAACGCGTGGGCGGCTCCGGTGCCGCTGCACAGGGCGGCGGTGCGGTCAGCGACACGACCAATGCCACAGGGACTGCCGTCAACGTGGTCGCACCGGCCTGCAAGACGCTGTTCCTCGGCGACGACCCTGCCACGTTCTACAGCAACGGCTACTACGTCGGCCGCGACAGCAGCAACAACGGCTCGTTCGCCGGCATCTTCCGTCAGGGAGCGACCGGGGTGAAATTCGACCGTGCCAATTTCGAGTTCGTGCGCAGCAACGGCGACTTCGTGCTGAGCTACCGTACGGTCGACCGCTTCGGCGGCACCGACAACGACACGATCATTGCGCGCAATGTGGATGGCGTGCTCAAGCTGGTCGGCAACAACTACGACTATCGCGCCTCGGTGCGGCCTTACTCGGAAGACCGTGAACTGGTCAACACGCCCAACTTCAGTTCGTACACGACGGGCTACAACATCTCCATCGACAACAAGACCGTGTCCAACGCATCGGTCTTCACGAAGGTCGAGGTCACCTCGCCGTTCAGCGCAACGAAGATGGTCTTCTATCCGCAGTCGGGACTTTCTTTCCTGGCCTTGAGCAAGGACGGCACGAACGCATCGGGCCAGCTCCTCTCGACCAGCATCGTCCGCCTGGCCGGCGAGTTCCAGAACAAGGCCAACACGGGTTCGGTAAGCGCGGCAGAGACCGGCATCTATTTCGTGTCGCCCAACTACACCGAGGAACAGCTCAGCGCGATACAGAACCAGAGCGTCTGGCAGCTGGAGTTTTTCCCGACGAGCGGCCCTTCCGTGGTCCAGACCTACCGCACCGTATCGCGGGCGCAGACGATCGGCGAAATCCGGCAGCTCGCCTTCGTTCAGGCCACAACGGCGCAAAAGGCAGAGCTGATCGCAGGAACGAGCGCTACAGGACGCTACACCTTCGGCGTTCCGAGCGTGGGCGACCCGAACATCATCGACTTCAGCAGTGAAGGCGACCTCGACGCGTGGTTGCTGCCGGCAGGTGCGCTGGCGCCCACATCGCTCAGCGTGATCGGTCGGGGCCCCACCAACGCGTCGTTCAACGACAGCACGAGCCTCACCAGCACTCAGCGCAAGGGCATCGTCTATTGCTCCAAACAGGGCGGCGCCGATGTGCATTGCGACCCCACCCTCACCAGCCAGTACGCGGAGGGCAGTTCGTTCAACCTGCTTGAATTGTGGGCGCGCAACTCGCGGCAGGTCGAGGTGAGCAAGAAGCTCGCACTCTATAAACTTCAGTAACGCATCGATGGTGACGAAAGCCCCGCTTCCGCGGGGCTTTTTTCGTTGCCAGAATCGACCCGCAATCATCCAACATGTCCGATGCCCACCACCCACCTCCTCTACCTGCACGGTTTCCGCTCCTCGCCCCAGTCGATGAAAGCGCGCCTGGTGGCCGAGCGCGTGGCACGGCAGCACCCGGGCGTGCAGTGGTGGTGCCCGCAGTTGCCACCCTCGCCGCGCGAAGCGATGGACATGGTCATGCACGGCATCGAACAGTGGCCGCGCGACACCATGGCGGTCATCGGTTCTTCTCTCGGCGGCTTCTACGCCACCTATGTGGCGGCCATGACGCGTTGCCCGGCGGTGCTGCTCAACCCGGCTGTCGACCCGGCGCGCGACCTGGCACGCCACATCGGCGACCAGACCGCCTGGCACGACCCGGCACAGCATTTCTATTTCCAGCCGGCGTTCATCGAGGAACTGCGCACGCTCGAGGTCGGCCCGATCGACCGACCCGAGCGCATCTTCGCCATCGTCGCCAAGGGCGACGAGGTACTGGACTGGCGCGAGATGTCGGCCCGCTACCCCGGCAGCCGGGTGCGGCTGCTCGAAGGCGGCGACCATGCGCTGTCGGACTTCGAGACGAAGCACCTCGTCGACGTCCTGCGCTTCTTCGATCCGGTCTGACGCCAGCGCGGTAGGCGCCGCCAGCGCCGGATGGCCCATGGGACAATCGCGCCCATGTTTGTATTGTTCGAAGAAGCCGGCAAGTACCTCGGCGGCCGCGTGTTGTCGGAGGCCGAAGCGTCGGCGCAGGTCGAGCTCGAGTCCGGGAAGCGGGTCAAGGTCAAGGGTGCGCACATCGTGCTGCGCTTCGAGAAGCCGGCCCCGGCCGAGCTGATCGCCGAAGCCCGCGCGCTCGCCGCCGGCATGGACCTCGATCTGGCCTGGGAATTCGCGCCCGAGGGCGAATTCGCCTTCGCCGACCTGGCGACCGAGTATTTCCAGGCCAACCCCTCGCTGGTGCAGCAGGCCGCGGCGCTGTATGCGCTGTTCGAGGCGCCCCACTACTTCCGCCGCGCCGGCAAGGGCCGCTTCAAGAAAGCCCCGACCGAGATCATCCAGCAGGCACTGGTCGCGATCGAGAAGAAAAAGCAGGTGCTGGCGCAGATCGCCGACTGGGCGGCGCAACTGGTGGCGGGCGAGTGCCCGGCCCCCGTGCGCGAGCAGCTCTACAAGATCCTCTTCAAGCCCGACAAGAACGCGCCCGAATACAAGGCGGTGGTCGAGGCTTCGCGCACCGCGCAGCGCGCGCCGCTCGACCTGCTCGAGCGCGCGGGTGCCATCGACTCGGCCTACCAGTTCCACTGGAAGCGCTTCCTGTTCGAGAATTTTCCCAAGGGCACGGCCTTCCCGCCCGCGCTCAGCGCCCCGGCGATCGCGGACGACCTGCCGCGCGCCGACGGCGTCGAGGCTTTCTCGATCGACGATTCGCAGACCACCGAGATCGACGACGCGCTGTCGGTGCAGGGCATCGGCAGCGGCACGGTCACCGTCGGCGTGCACATCGCCGCGCCCGGCCTGGCCTTCGCACCCGGCAGCCCGCTCGACCAGGTGGCACGCGCGCGCATGTCCACTGTCTACATGCCGGGCTACAAGATCACCATGCTGCCCGACGCGGTGGTGCAGACCTACACGCTGCTCGAAGGCGGGGACCGCCCGGCCGTGTCACTCTACGCGCGCTTCGACGAAGCCACGTTGGAACTGCAGGGCACCGAGACGAAGATCGAGCGCGTGCCGATCGTCGCCAACCTGCGCCACGACCGGCTCGACGGCGTTATCACGCAGGCCTGGCTGGAAGACGCTGCAGTGCAGAGTGCCGACGCGCCCGAGGTCGTCAACACGCTGCGCGCGCCGCTGAGCTTTCTGTTCCGCCTGGCCAAGCAATTGAAGGCGCAGCGCGAGGTGGTGCGCGGCAAGCCGGAAAATTTCAACCGGCCCGACTACAACTTCCGCCTGGTCGGCAATGACGGCGAGCCCGAGGGCAGCGAGCAGGTGCAGATCAGCACGCGCCAGCGCGGCGCGCCGCTCGACCTGATCGTCTCCGAAGCGATGATCCTGGCCAACAGCGGCTGGGGCGGCTGGCTGGGCGAACTCGGCGTGCCGGGCCTCTACCGCAGCCAGGCCAGCCTGGCGCCCGGCGTCAAGGTGCGCATGGGCACGCGGGCGCTGCCGCACGCGGGCCTGGGCGTGAAGAGCTACGCCTGGAGCACCTCGCCGCTGCGCCGCTACACCGACCTGGTGAACCAGTGGCAGATCATCGCGGCCGCCCGCCACGGCAAGACCGCTGCGCTGGCCGCGCCCTTCAAGCCGAAGGACGCCGACCTGTTCTCCATCCTCTCGGGCTTCGACGCCGCCTATGCGACCTACAACGCCTACCAGGGCGGCATGGAACGCTTCTGGACGCTGAAGTACCTGCAGCAGCAGGGCATCGGCGAACTGACGGCGACGGTGATCAAGGACATCCCGAACGGCGCCCTGGTTCGTGCGGACACGCTGCCGCTGGTGTTCCCGGTGGCGGGCCAGCAGGAACGCGGCGCGCACGTGCGCGTGAAGCTGGGCGAGATCGACGAGATCGCGCTCGACGTGCATGGCACGGTGCTCGAACGCCTCGATGCGCCGACCGATGTGGCCGCGCTCGACGAGGGCGGTGCCGACGAAGAGGAAGAAGTGGCCGGCCCGATCGCCATCGCCGTGGACCTCAACGACAGCGAGACGCCGGCGGAGAACACCCCGGCCTGACACGCCGAACGCCGCCCTGCCGAGAGCGCCATGAACCTCAAAGACCTGAGCACCCTGCAGATCGCCCTCGGCCTGTCGGTGGTGGTGCACGCCGCGCTGCTGGCGGTGCGCTTCGTCGACCCGCAGGCGTTCAACCGGGTGTTCCAGGACACGCCGCTCGAGATCATCCTGGTCAACGCATCGACCAACGAGACGCCCGACAAGGCGATGGCGATCGCGCAAAAGTCGATGGCCGGCGGCGGCGACCTCGACCGCGGCCGCGCCACCAGCCCGCTGCCGCCCTCCACCTTCACCACCATCGGCGACTCGATGGAAGAAGCCGAGCGCAAGGTCGAGGCGATGCAGGCGCAGCAGCAGTTGCTGCTGGCCCAGATC
>CALRYR010000396.1:0-4675 GCA_943372425.1 Variovorax sp. YR752
GCTTCGGCATCCTGCAGCCGCGCGTCGTCACGCCCTTCCCGACGCGCGAAGAGCGCTCGGCCTTTCACTGGATGTTCGCCGGCCAGTGCGGCCTCGACCCCTACAGCAGCGGTGCATCGGACATCTACCAGGACCTGTTCGGCACCGGCTCCTTCACCGGCAAGGGCCTGCTCAACGTGCGCGCGGTGCACGCCACGCTCGACCGCCGCCTGCCCGACGGCGCGGTGCTCAGCCACGACCTGCTCGAAGGCAGCGTCGCGCGCTGCGCGGTGGTGAGCGACCTGGTGCTGATCGAGGACCACCCGCACCACGCCGGCGTCGCGGCCTCGCGCATCCATCGCTGGACCCGCGGCGACTGGCAACTGCTGCCGCTGATGCTGCGGTGGCGCCGCTTCGGCATCGATGCGCTGGGGCGCTGGAAGATGGTGGACAACCTGCGCCGTGCGCTGGTGGTGCCGGCCTCCTTTGCACTGCTCACCGTGGCCGTCTTCACCGATGCGCTGCCGCTCGCCTGGGCCTTCGGTGCCGTGGCCGCGGCACTCGCCCTCGGCCCACTGCTCGGTGCGCTGGCAGGGCTGGTGCCCACGCGCCGCTCGATCGCGCTGCGCCACTTCTTCGACGTCGGCTTCACCGAGCTGGGGCGGGCACTGGCCGGGTCGGCCTGGCAATTCACGCAGCTCGCGGCCCAGACGCGGCTGCTGGTCGACGCCACGCTGCGCGCGCTCTGGCGGCTCGTCAGCCGGCGCCATCTGCTCGAATGGACGACGGCAGAACAATCGCAGGCGCAGGCGCGCTACGGGCTGGTGGCCTTCCTGCATGGCGGCGTGCCGGTCAGCGCGCTGTGCATCGCGCTCGCCATCGCCGCGCTGTGGAGCCCGCATCCGCTGGCAGGCGTGCTGCTCTTCGGCCTGTGGGCGCTCGCCCCCGTCGCGGCCTGGTGGGCCAGCCGCGTGCCGCCGGTCGACCACGGCGCCCTGCCGGCCGACCAGCGCCTCTACCTGGAGACGCTGGCGCGCGACACCTGGCGCTTCTTCGAGCATGCGGTGAGCGCGGCCGACCACCACCTGCCGCCGGACAACCTCCAGCTCGAACCCGAAGCGAGCATCGCGCACCGCACCTCGCCCACCAACATCGGCATGTACCTGCTGGCGAGCTGCTGCGCGCGCGACTTCGGCTGGCTCGACGACGCCGCGCTCGCCGTGCGCCTGAAGGCCACGCTCGACAGCGTCGACCGCCTCGCCAAGCACCGCGGCCACCTCTACAACTGGTACGACACGCAGACGCTCGCCATGCTGCAGCCGGCCTATGTGTCGAGCGTGGACAGCGGCAACCTCGCCGGCCACCTGCTGGCGGTGGCGCAGGCCTGCCGAGGCTTCGCGGCGGTCGCCGACACGACGACCGGCGACCTGCTCCATTCGATCGCCGCGCGCTGCGAAGCGCTGTGCCACGGCATGGACTTCCGTGGCCTGTACGACCCCAAGCGCCATCTCTTCCACATCGGCCTGCGCGTCGATGACGACGTGCTCGATGCGAGCTATTACGACCTGCTGGCCTCCGAATCGCGCCTGCTGAGCTTTCTCGCCATCGCCAAGGGCGACGTGCCGCGCCGCCACTGGATGGCGCTCGGTCGGCCCTTCCTTTCCGTGGGCGCGCAGCCGGGGCTGAAGTCGTGGTCGGGCTCGATGTTCGAGTACCTCATGCCCGCGCTGGTGATGGCCGAACCGGACGACGGCCTCTTGCAGGTCGCCAACCTCGCGGCCGTGCGCGAGCAGCAGGCCTTCGGCCGCGCGCAGGGCCTGCCCTGGGGCGTGTCCGAGTCCGCCTACTTCGCGCGCGACCACTCGCTCGCCTACCAGTACTCGCCCTTCGGCGTGCCGCGGCTCGCGCTGCGCCGCACACCGCCGACCGACCGCGTGGTCGCGCCCTATGCCAGCGCGATGGCCGCGCTGTTCGCGCCGGGCGATGCGGTGACCAACCTGCGCCGGCTCGAAGCACTGGGTGCGCGTGGCGAGTTCGGCTTCTTCGATGCGGTCGACTTCACCGTGTCGCGCCAGCCCGAGGGCGAACCGTTGACCGTCGTGCGCAACTTCATGGCGCACCACCAGGGCATGTCGCTGGTGGCCTTCTGCAACCTCCTGCGCGATGGCGCGCCGCAACGTTGGTTCGGCAGCGCACCGCTGGTGCAAGCCCATGTCGCGCTGCTGCACGAGCGCACGCCGCGCCAGATCATCGGCAGCGCCGACCCGCGTCCGCCGCCGGAGCCCGGCACACCGGACGCGGCACCGTCGCACCAGCCGCGGCTGGTCGATCCGACGGCGCCGGGCTTCCAGCCCACGCACTTGCTGTCGAACGGGCGCTACACCGTGGCGCTGCGCGCCAGCGGCGCCGGCGTGAGCCGCTGGCGCTCCTTCAACGTGACGCGCTGGCGCGACGACCCGCTGCGCGACGGCCACGGCACCTTCTTCTTCGTGCGCGACGTCGGGCAACGGGCGCTCACCTCGCTCACGGCGCTGCCCGCGCCGGGCGCCGGCTGGACCTACCGCGCCCGCTTCCTGGCCGACCAGGCGCACTTCGAGGCGAACGGCGGCGGCCTGCAGAGCCGCATCGCCGTGCTCATCAGCCCGGAGGACGACACCGAGCTGCGCACCGTCACCCTGCACAACAGCGGCGACACGGTGCGCACGCTGGAGCTCGTCTCGTACTTCGAGCCCGTGTTGTCGAACCCCAAGGCCGACGAGGCCCATCCGGCCTTCGCCAACCTGTTCGTCGAGACGCGCTGGGAGCCGTCGCTGCGCGCGCTGATGCTGTCGCGCAAGCCGCGGCTGCACGGCGACGCGGTGATGGCCGCAGCGCATTTCCTGGCCTCCACCGATGCGCAGGTGCTGTCGGTCGACTGCGTGGCCGACCGCCGCGCCTTCATCGGCCGCAACCACACGCTGGCCACGCCGCTGCTCGACGTGCAACCGGTCGATGCCGTCGGCGCGCCGGTCAACGGGCTCGACCCGATCGCCTGCCTGCGGGTGCGCCTGCAGATCGCGCCCGGCGGCACGGCGCGGCTCACTTTCGCGACCACGGCGGACGTCGACATCGACACCCTGATGCCGCGCATCGACCGCTACATGCAGCCGATGCACGTCGACCGCGCGATGCGCATGGCCGCCACGCTGGCACAGGTGCGGCTGCGCGACCTGGCGATCGACCCGGTGAAGACGCGCGCGCTGCAGGACCTGACGACGATCCTCACCTCCACCACCCCCCGCGTGATGAGCGACCGCGGCCTCGTCGACCTGCGGCAGATCTGGCGCTTCGGCATCTCGGGCGACAAGCCCATCGTGCTGGTGCGCATCCATTCGATGATCGGCATCGGCCTGGTCAACACGCTGCTGCGCGCGCAGCCGTGGTGGGGCTTCGGCGGCGTGGCCTGCGACCTGGTCGTGCTCAACGGCGAGCCGGGCTCGTACCTGATGCCGCTGCAGCGCGAGATCGAAGGCCTGCGTAGCCGCGTCGGTCACGAGACGCAGAACAGCTTTCCGCGCAACGACGCTGCCGGCTTTTTCCTGCTGCGCGACGCCGAGGTGGCGCCGTCGGAAAAGGCCGCGCTGGCGACGCTCGCGCGCGCCGTCTTCAACGCCGACGGCCGCACGCTCGAAGCGCAGGTGGCCAACTTGCGAGAGGCTGCGACGCCTGCCGCGGCGACGGCGGCCGTGCCCCACACACCGCTCGCGCTGCTGCCACCGCCGACTCAGATCGACGACAGCGCACACGCACCGCAGGGCGGCTTCGACGCGGCGAGCGGCGAGTTCCGCTTCGAGGTCGACCTCAACCGGCGCACGCCCAAGCCCTGGGTCAACGTGATCGCCAACGCCGGCTTCGGCTTCCAGGTGTCGGAGTCGGGCACCGGCTACACCTGGGCCGTCAACAGCCGCATGCACCAGCTCACGCCGTGGTCGAATGACCCGGTGCAGGACCCGGCCTTCGAGCACTACCTGCTGCAGGACCTCGACACGCGTGAACTGCTGCCGCTGACCCCCGCCAGCCGCGGCGCGAACGCGGCGCGGCACCGCGTGCGCCACGGCCAGGGCTACAGCGTCTTCGAATGCCTGTACCGCAACATGGTGCTCGAGACCACCTTCTTCGCCGACCGCGACGAGCGCATGAAGCTCGTGCAGGTGACCGTGCGCAACGAAGGCAGCGGCCGGCGGCGCCTGCGCGCGCTGGCCATGGTCGAGTGGCAGATGGGTGCCGCGCGCGGCGAGCGCCGCACGGTGCACAGCTGGAAGCCGGACGACCTGCCGGCCGTGTTCGGCCAGCAGCGCGAGTCGAGCGCGGGCTTCGGCGGCAGCACGGCCTTCGTCGCCCTCGCCGGCATCGACGCGCCATCGCAGTGGACCTGCGAACGCAGCGAGTTCTTCGCCGGCCACGGCGGCATCGAAGTGCCCGACACGCTGGGCCAGCGCGCCGGCAGCGGGCTCGACGCCTGCGCGGCGATCGCCGGGGAGTTCACGCTGGAGGTCGGCGCAAGCGCGACCTTCAGCTTCATGCTCGGGCACGCCGACAATGCCGACGCCGCCGTGGCGCTTGCGCGCCGCTGGCAGAGCCGCGACGTGACCGCCGCGTTGGCACAAGCCCGCGGCTTCTGGGACGAACTGCTCGGCCGTCTGCAGGTGCGCACGCC
>CALRYR010000397.1:0-4666 GCA_943372425.1 Variovorax sp. YR752
GGGACTTCCTTGGTGAAGTCGGTCAGCATGTCGACGCCCTTGAAGTAGCCGGCAAAGGCGCGGTCGAACTTGTCGTAGTGCTTCTCGTCCTTCACCAGGGCGGTGCGGCTCAGGTAATAAAAGTCATCCAGGCTGTAGGCGCCGTCGGAGTTCGGCCCCACCACGTCGGCCTGCAGCGCCTCCAGCAGCGTGAGGAACTCCTTGACCGACACCGGCAGCTTGGCCGAGCGCAGGGTGTAGAAGAAATCGATCAGCATGCGTCGGCCCTCCGTGGATCAGCGCTCGGCAGGGCGCGGCTTGTCGAGCAGATAGAGCAGTTGCGCCTTCACCTCCGGCCATTCGCCGGCGGTGAGGCTGTACATCACCGTGTCGCGGATCGTGCCATCGCGCCGCATCGCATGGCCGCGGATCACGCCATCCTTCTTGGCGCCGAGCCGCTCGATGGCCCGTTGCGACGCGAAGTTGAAATTGTCGGTGCGCCAGCCCACGGTGCGGCAACCCAGCGTGTCGAAAGCGTGGGTGAGCATCAGCAGCTTGCAGGTGGTGTTGACGTGGGTGCGCTGGCAGCGCTTGGCGTACCAGGTGTAGCCGATCTCCACGCGCTTCACGGCCGGCAGGATGTCGTGGAAGCTGGTGGTGCCCAGCACCGTGCCGGTCGCTTCCTCGGTCACGGCGAAGGCGAAGCGGTTGCCGGCCTCGCGCATCTGCAGGGCGGCTTCGATGTAGGCGCGGGTCTGCTCGGGCTCGGGCACCGAGGTCACGCGCAGTTGCCAGAGTTCGCCGTCGGCGGCCGCGGCACGCAGGCCGGCTTCATGGTCGAGCGACAGGGGAACGAGGGCGATGCCGCGGGCCGTCAGGGTGGTGGGTTCGACGAATGCCATGTTCAGACTCGGGGATCTCCGTATTTGCGCCGGTACCAGGCCCGGCCCAGTTGCACGCCGCCGCCACCGCCCAGCCCGATCAGCGCGATGCCCAGCATCGCCGGGCCGTCGTAGCCATTGGGGCCGAAGGCATCGAAGCCCAGCGCGGTGCCGAGCCAGCGGCCGAGCAGTGCACCGACCACGAAGCCCAGTGCCTGGGCAATGCCGAGCAGCAGCAGCTGACGGGGAGGGTGTGGCGTCGTGGTGTTCAAGGCGCCGGCCTCAGCGGTTGTTGCGTTGCATGAAGACCAGCTTCTCGAACAGCGTCACGTCCTGTTCGTTCTTCAGCAGGGCGCCGACCAGCGGCGGCACCGCCACCTTGTCGTCCTTGCTCTGCAATGCTTCGAGCGGGATGTCTTCCGCGACCAGCAGCTTGAGCCAGTCGAGCAGTTCGGAGGTGGACGGCTTCTTCTTCAGGCCGGGCAGGTTGCGCACGTCGTAGAAGGTCTTCATCGCCGCGGCGAGCAGGTCCTGCTTGAGCGTGGGGAAGTGCACCGCGACGATGCTCTTCATCGTGTCCGCGTCGGGGAACTTGATGTAGTGGAAGAAGCAGCGGCGCAGGAAGGCGTCGGGCAGTTCCTTCTCGTTGTTCGAGGTGATGAAGACCACCGGTCGGTGCTTGGCGCGGATGAGCTCGCGCGTCTCGTAGCAGTAGAACTCCATGCGGTCGATTTCGCGCAGCAGGTCGTTCGGAAATTCGATGTCGGCCTTGTCGATCTCGTCGATCAGCAGCGCCACCGGCTGGTCGGCGGTGAAGGCCTGCCAGAGCACGCCCTTCACGATGTAGTTGTGGATGTCCTTGACGCGTTCGCCACCGTCGACATCGGCGAGCTGCGAGTCGCGCAGGCGGCTCACCGCGTCGTATTCATAGAGGCCCTGCTGCGCCTTGGTGGTCGACTTGATGTGCCACTGCAGCAGCGGCAGGCCCAGGGCTGCGGCCACTTCTTCGGCCAGCATCGTCTTGCCGGTGCCCGGTTCGCCCTTCACCAGCAGGGGGCGGGTCAGCGTGATGGACGCGTTGACCGCGAGCATCAGGTCCTGGGTGGCAACGTAGTTGTCAGAGCCCTTGAATTTCATGGATGGCATCGAGCGGGAGTGGGTGAATCGGTGCATTCGATCGGCGTGGCCGGACGGCGGTGTCGCCGAGGCACGGGGGCTGCGAGGAACCCCCCGCATATAATCAAATGTTGCTCTAAAAAACTGTTCCTCCACGAGATTGTGCGCGCAAAATGAACAAGTTGTTGACCACGATGTTTGCCCTCGGTGTCGCTTTCGGGACGGTTTCCGCCCAGGCACAGACCGTCACCGGCAAGGTTGAAGACGGCGCGAAGAAAACCGCCATGTGCGTGGGCTGCCACGGCATCATTGGCTACCAGGCCAGCTTCCCCGAGATCCACAAGGTCCCCAAGATTGCGGGCCAGAGCGCCACGTACATCCGTGCTTCGCTGGCTGCCTACAAGGCCGGCGACCGCAAGCATCCGACGATGCGCGCCATCGCCGATTCGCTCAGCGAGCAGGACATGGCCGACCTCGCTGCCTACTACGCGCAGCTCGGCGTGAAGGAAGGCGACGCACCGCCCGCCACCCCGGCCAAGCAGCCGAGCGAGCGCGTCCAGGCGCTCATCACGCGCGACAAGGCCAACGCCTGCACCACCTGCCACGGCGCGAACTTCAACACGCCGAACGATGGCACCGTCGCCAAGCTGGCCGGCCAGCACGCCGACTACCTGTTCGTCGCGCTCAAGTCGTACAAGGTCGAGAACCACGCCCAGCTCGGCCGCTCCAACGGCGTGATGGGCGGGCAGGCGAAGAAGTTCACCAACGCCGAACTCAAGGAACTGGCGGGCTATATCAGCTCGCTGCCCGGCGAAGTGAAGACGGTGCCCGAGTCGCGCTTCCACACGGCGGCTAACTAGGCCCCGCCCACGTTCTCGGTTCAAGGCCCGCTTCGTGCGGGCCTTGTCGTTTCCGCACGGCCAAAATGCGTGCCTCGGAGAAACCCTCGAATTGTTCGATCAGCGACCGAATGCGCGCGATGATCGATCGCGTCGAGTGCGCACTGCCTCGACGTCGGGCCGCACGCCGGCCTACAGTTCCGTCTGTGACCACGCAGCGGCCGACGAATCCTTCGACACGACGACCATGACCTTTTCCATCAGCGGCAACACCCAGGCCTATCTCATCCCGGGCGATCCGGTGCGCAACGTGCGCCTGCCGCGGATGTTCAACGCCGTCTTCGAGCGCTTCGAGATCGATGCCGTGCTGCTGCCGATGCAGGTGCCGCGACGCGACTTTGCGGTGTTCTTTGCGTCGGCCTTCCTGGCGCGCAACGTGCGCGGCATGCTGCTCGCGCCGCC
Source organism: Variovorax sp. YR752 (assembly GCA_943372425.1). GTDB lineage: Bacteria > Pseudomonadota > Gammaproteobacteria > Burkholderiales > Burkholderiaceae_C > Variovorax. Next base: position 3,278 of record CALRYR010000397.1, read on the forward strand.
GCACAAGGCGCTCGTCATCGACCTGCTCGACGGCTGCGGGCTGATCGGCCGCGTGGCCGGTTCGGTCAACGTGGTGCGTCGCACCGACGACGACCGCATCGAGGGCGACCTGTTCGACGGTGAGGGGCTGATCGGTGCGCTCGACCACTACCGCATCCCCTTCCGCGGCAAGCGCGTGCTGGTGCTGGGCGCCGGCGTGAGCGCGGCGGCCGTCGGCGTGGCGCTGGTGGAGGGTGGCGAGGTCAACGGCGCGGCACACGTGGCCTTCTTCGACACCTCGGCCGGCAAGGCGGCGGGCGTGGCGGCCAAGCTCGACGCCTTCTTCGATGCCGATGTGACCGCTGTCGACAGCAATGCGCCGGAAGGCTACGACCTGGTCATCAACGCGACGCCGCTCGGCCTGAACGAGGGCGACGCGCTGCCGGTCGATGTCGCACGCATGGAGCGCCACGCCGCGGTTTTTGACATCCTGCTGCGCGGCCAGCCCACGCCGCTGGTGCAGGCCGCGCGTGCACGTGGCCTGAACGCGCAGGCGGGCTTCGAGATGCTGATTCAGCAGATGCCGCACTACCTGCGCTACTTCGGCTACGAGCAGGTCGCGCGCGCCCTGAGCAAGGACGCCGACTTCCTGCGCGAGCACATCTACCCGCCCGCCATGCATGCCGAGATCCGGCAGCCGCTGCGCTACCAAGCGCCCTGAGGCGCGACGTTCCGACTTTCCTTCTGTCTCCGATCCTCCCCGATCCACTTCATGATTTCTGGCAAGACCACCCTCATCGCCCACCTGGGCTATCCGACCGAAGCCTTCAAGGCGCCGATGATCTACAACCCCTGGTTCGACAAGCAGGGCATCGACGCGGTGGTGGTGCCGATGGGCGTGAAGCCCGACGCCTACGCCACGGTGCTGCGCTCGCTGTTCCAGCTGACGAACATCCGCGGCGCGCTCGTCACGATGCCGCACAAGATCGCGACCGTGGCGCTGATGGACGAGGTGACCCCGACGGCGCGCATCGCCGGCGCCTGCAACGCGATCCTGCTGCGGCCCGACGGCACGCTGCTGGGCGACCAGTTCGACGGCGCGGGCTTCGTGCGCGGCGTGGAACGCAAGGGCCGACTGTTCAAGGGCACGCGCGTGCTGGTGTCCGGCACCGGTGGCGTGGGCTCGGCCATTGCCGCGTCGATCGCGGCCGCAGGCGCCGCCGAAATCGCGCTCTTCGACGTGAGCGACGCGTCGGCGCAGGCACTGGCCGGCCGCCTGCGCGAGCACTACCCGTCGCTGACGGTGCGCACCGGCTCGAATGACCCCGCGGGCTTCGACGTGGTCGTCAACGCCACGCCGCTGGGCATGAAGGAGGGCGACCCGCTGCCCTTCGACGTCGACCGCATCGC
>CALRYR010000398.1:0-4662 GCA_943372425.1 Variovorax sp. YR752
ACCTATGCCGAACGGGCGCGCGAGGCCCAGCCCCCGGTGCCGCCGCCGGACGACGCGCCGACCTGAGCCCGCCATGCGCCGACTCGCCCAGGCCCCCAACCTCGCGATCGCCACGCTCTGGGTGCATGCGCTGCGCGAGGACGGCATCACCGCGTCGGTGCAGCGCGAATACCTCGGCGCCGCCGCCGGTCAGTTGCCGCCGGACCAGTGCCTGCCCGAGATATGGATCGAGGACGACGCGCAATTCACGCTGGCCCAGGCCGCGCTGCGCGACCTGCAGCACCGGCCGCAGCGCCGCTGGCACTGCGGCTGCGGCGAACTGGTCGAAGGCGGCTTCGAGCAGTGCTGGCAGTGCGGCGCGATGATGCCCACGGCCTAAGCCGCCGGCTTACTTGAGCCGCTGAAGCTCGATGTCGATGCTGTTCTTGCCGTCGCCCAGCATCAGCGCGTTTTCCTGGATCGTCGCCTGAAGCTGCATGCTGCGCTGCGCCAGCGCCGCGACCGCCTGCGAGGTCTCGCTCGGAATGCGCCACACCTGCAGGTTCTGCAAGCGCGTGAGCTTGTTCTCGATGCCTTTCCACCAGATGCCGGCCGCATGGCTGAAGCAATACAGCAGCACCTCGTCGGCCTTGCCGCAGGCCTTCATCAGCGGCTTTTCTTCGGGCTGGCCGACCTCGATCCAGACGCGCGTGCGGCCGGTGAAGTCGCGCAGCGACACGTCGGGGTCGTCCGGGTTCGACAGGCCCGCGCCGAAGCCCAGCACGCCATCACCGTCGCACACGCTCTGCAGCTTGTAGGCGTTCAGTGCCAGCGCGATGAGCCGCACCATCATCCGCTCGTCGTTCTCGCTCGGATGGCGAGCGAGCGTCAGCGCGTGGTCGGCGTAGTAGTTGTGGTCGATGTCGGCGACCGCGAGGTTCGCCTTGAAGATGGTGGATTTGAGAGCCATCAGATCCGCCGCCGGGCCGCCCCAAGGCGGATCAGCCCCCGCGGGGGGCAGCGAGGACACGAAGTGCCGTGCGTGGGGGCCTTCATGCGCGCTTTGCCAGCTCGGCCGCCTTGCCGACGTAGCTCGCCGGCGTCATGGCCAGCAGGCGCTCCTTCTCGGCTTCGGGGATCTCCAGCGAGCGGATCAGCCCGTGCAGCGCCTCGGCCGTCACGGTCTTGCCGCGCGTCACTTCCTTGAGCTGCTCGTAGGCACCCTGCACGCCGAAACGGCGCATCACGGTCTGGATCGGCTCGGCCAGCACTTCCCACGACGCGTCGAGGTCGTCGGCGATGGCTTCCTCGTTGATCTCCAGCTTGCCCAGGCCGGTCATGAGGCTCGCGTACGCCAGCGTCGCGTAGCCAAAGGCCACGCCGATATTGCGCAGCACGGTGCTGTCGGTCAGGTCGCGCTGCCAGCGGCTGATGGGCAGCTTCTCGCTGAGGTGACGCAGCAGCGCGTTGGCCAGGCCCAGGTTGCCTTCGGCATTCTCGAAGTCGATCGGGTTGACCTTGTGCGGCATGGTCGACGAGCCGATTTCGCCCTTCTTCAGGCGCTGCTTGAAGTAGCCGAGGCTCACATAGCCCCAGATGTCGCGCGAGAAGTCGATGAGGATCGTGTCGGCGCGCGCCACGGCGTCGAACAGCTCGGCCATGTAGTCGTGCGGCTCGATCTGGATGCTGTAGGGCTGGAACGTCAGGCCCAGGCCCAGCGGCGCCGGCGTCTCGACGACCTTGCGGCTGAAGGCTTCCCAGTCGAAGTCGGGCCAGGCGGCCAGGTGGGCGTTGTAGTTGCCCACGGCGCCGTTCATCTTGCCCAGCAGTTGCACGCCGGCGATCTGCTCGCGGGCCTTGGCCAGGCGCACCGCGACGTTGGCGATTTCCTTGCCGACGGTGGTCGGGCTGGCGGTCTGGCCGTGCGTGCGCGACAGCATCGACACGTCGGCGAACTGGTGCGCCATCTCGCGCAGCTTGGCGATCAGCCCGTCGATTGCCGGCAGCATCACCTTGTCGCGCGCCGCCTGGATCTGCAGCGCATGGCTGGTGTTGTTGATGTCTTCGCTGGTGCAGGCGAAGTGCACGAACTCGGCCGCGGCCAGCAGCTCGGGCCGGGCGTCGAACTTCGACTTGATCCAGTACTCGACCGCCTTCACGTCGTGGTTGGTGGTCTTCTCGATTTCCTTGATCGCGATCGCGTCGGCCTCGGCGAAGTTGGCGACCAGGCCCATCAGGTACTTGCGTGCGCCGGGCGTGAGCGGCTTGAACTCGGCGAACCCGCAGTCCGACAGCGCGATGAACCAGGCCACCTCGACCTGCACGCGCCGGTGCATGTAGCCCTGCTCGCTCATCAGGGGGCGCAGCGCGGCCAGCTTGGCGGCGTAGCGGCCGTCGAGGGGGGAAAGGGCGGAAACGGTGGAGAAGCTCATGGGCGAATTTTAGGCGTCGGCCTGCGCCCCGTTGGCGACACACCACGGTTCGCCCGCTGGGCGGCCGCCCAGCGCCGGGCGCAAAGCCCGGTCGAGGAGGCCGCACACTAGAATCAAAGCGCTAAAACGAAGACCCAGAGGGAAGAGAGAAACCGAATGAAACTGATTGGATCCAACGCCAGCCCCTACGTGCGCAAGGTCCGCGTCGTCATGGCCGAAAAGCGCCTCGACTATCAGTTCGTCCAGGAAGACGTCTGGGCCGCCGACACGACCATTGCGCACTCCAACCCGCTCGGCAAGGTGCCTTGCCTGGTGATGGAAGGCGGTGAGGCGATGTTCGATTCCCGCGTGATCGTCGAATACCTCGACACGCTGTCGCCGGTCGGCAAGCTCATTCCGCAGCAAGGCCGTGAGCGCGCCGAGGTCAAGACCTGGGAAGCACTGGCCGATGGCGTGATGGACGCCGGCGTGCTGTGCCGCCTCGAAGCCACCTGGGCCGGCCGCGCCGATGGCGAGCGCAGCCAGGCGTGGATGGACCGCCAGCGCGGGAAGATCAACCATGGCATCGCCGCCATGGCCAAGGGCCTGGGCGAGAAGCCGTTCTGCAGCGGCATCCACCTGAGCCTGTCGGACATCGCGGTCGGCTGCGCGCTGGGCTGGATCGAGTTCCGCTTCCCGGACATCGACTGGCGCAACCAGTACACCAACCTGGCCAAGCTGCAGGACAAGCTGATGCTGCGACCCAGCTTCGCCGACACCAAGCCCTGAAGACGTCGTCGAGACGGGCCTGAAACGAAAAAAGCGCCGCGAGGCGCTTTTTTTATGGGCGAGGACAACTCAGGCCGCAGCGCGTTCCGCCGTCGGGTGGCGCCACTTGGCCATCAAGTCAGTCCAGCGCGTGCGTGCCGCCGCCAGATTGCGATCCTTCACGTGGCCGTAGCCGCGAATCTGCTCCGGCAGCTTCGCGATCTCCAGCGCCACATCGTGGTTGCCCGCGTTCAGCCCGGCGATCACCTCCTCGATGCTGGCGCGGTACTCGCCGATCAGCGCGCGTTCCGTCTTGCGCTCCTCGGTGCGGCCGAAGATGTCCAGCGCCGTGCCGCGCAGGCCCTTGAGCTTGGCGAGCACCTTGAAACCCGTGAGCATGCCGGGGCCGAACTTCTGCTTCTGCAACTGACCCTTGCTGTTCTTCTTGGCGATGAGCGGCGGGGCGAGGTGGTAGTTGAGCTTGAAGTCGCCTTCGAACATGCCTTCGACGCGATCCAGGAACGAACGGTCGGTGTGCAGACGCGCGACCTCGTATTCGTCCTTGTACGCCATCAGCTTGAACAGGTAGCGCGCCACCGATTCGGTGATCGTCGTCTTGCCGACGGCGGCCATCTCGGCCTGCCGCACCTTGGCAACGAAGGCCTGGTACTGGTCCGCGTACGCCGCGTTCTGGTAGCCGGTGAGGAACTCCACGCGACGCGCCACGAGCGCGTCGACCGTCTCGCGCTTCTTGAATTCGATCACCTGCCCGGGTGACACCAGCCTCTGCACCGAGCCCAGGTCGTGCGCCGCACGGCGGCCCCACTCGAAGGCCGTCTTGTTGTTCTCGATGGCGACGTTGTTGAGCTCGATCGCGCGCATCAGCGATGCATAGTCCAAGGGCACCCAGCCCTTCTGCCAGGCATAGCCCAGCAGCATCGGGTTGGCGTAGAGGCTGTCGCCCATCAGCGAGACGGCGGTGGCATCGGCATCGAAGCTGCCGAGGCCTTCGATGCCGACGATGCGGGCGATCTGGTTCGCGCAGTCGTCCTGCGGGTTCACCCAATTGGCGTTGCGCACGAAGGCCGCCGTCGGCGTGCTGTGGCTGTTGAGCGCGACGTGGGTGCGCCCTTCGCGCATGCGCGCCAGCGTCTCGGCGTTGACGGCGACCAGCGGGTCGGCCGCGAGGATCAGGTCGGCTGCCGCGGTGCCGACGCGCGTGGTGCGGATCGCATCCTGCGTGTCGCCGATGAGCGCATGGCTCCAGGTCGCGCCGCCCTTCTGCGCCAGGCCGGCCGCGTCCTGCGTGACGATGCCCTTGCCTTCGATGTGCGCGGCCATGCCGAGCAGCTGGCCGATGGTGATCACGCCCGTGCCGCCGACGCCGGCGACCACGATGCCCCACACCTGATCGCGCGCCAGTTGCGGCACGGCTGGCTCGGGCATGGCACCCATCTCGAAAGGCGAGTTGGCCTTGGCCTTCGACTTCTTCTTGAGCGCCCCA
>CALRYR010000399.1:0-4656 GCA_943372425.1 Variovorax sp. YR752
CCCAAGGGAATTTGAGATGAGCGACCCCGTGAACACTTTCGAAGCGCAGCAAGCAGGCCGCCCGACCGGCCCGCTGGTGCGAGGCTATGAAGTCATCATCGGCTTCGAGACGCACGCGCAGCTGTCGACCGCCAGCAAGATCTTCAGCCGCGCCTCGACGGCCTTCGGCGCCGAGCCCAACACGCAGGCCTGCGCCGTCGACCTGGCGCTGCCGGGCACGCTGCCGGTGATGAACAAAGGCGCGGTCGAACGCGCCATCCAGCTCGGCCTGGCGCTGGGCTCGACCATCGCGCCGCGCAGCGTCTTCGCGCGCAAGAACTACTTCTACCCCGACCTGCCCAAGGGCTACCAGATCAGCCAGTTCGAGATCCCGGTGGTGCAAGGTGGCGAGGTGTCGTTCTTTCTCGGCGATGAGAAAAAGACCGTGCGCCTGGTGCGCGCGCACCTGGAAGAAGACGCGGGCAAGTCGCTGCACGAGGACTTCATCGGCCAGTCGGGCATCGACCTGAACCGCGCCGGCACGCCACTGCTGGAGATCGTGACCGAGCCCGACATGCGCTCCACCGCCGAGGCCGTGGCCTATGCGAAGGAGCTGCACAAGATCGTCACGTGGATCGGCATCTGCGACGGCAACATGCAGGAAGGCAGCTTCCGCTGCGATGCCAACGTGTCGGTGCGCAAGCCCGGCGACAAGCTGGGCACGCGCCGCGAGATCAAGAACCTCAACAGCTTCAAGTTCATGCAGCAGGCGATCGACTACGAGATCCGCTGGCAGATCGAGGAGATCGAGGACGGCCGCGCCATCCAGCAGGCGACCGTGCTGTTCGACCCCGACACCGGCGAGACGCGCGCGATGCGCACCAAGGAAGACGCGGCCGACTACCGCTACTTCCCCGATCCGGACCTGCCGCCGCTGGCGATTGCGCAGGAGTGGATCGAGCGGGTGAAGGGCGAGATGCCGGAGTTGCCGGGCAAGATGGCCCAGCGCTTCATGACCGACTATCAGCTATCCGAGTACGACGCCAACGCGCTGACGCAAAGCGTCGCGACAGCTGTGTACTTCGAGAGCGCTGTAGCCGCATTGCGTGAGGCGAACCCCGCAAAGGCGAGCGAATCCCACTATGCCAAGACGATGGCGAACTGGATCACGGGCGAGATGGCCCGCCGGTTGAACGCGCAGGAAATCGCTATCGAGGCCGCCCCGGTAACGGCCGCACTGCTCGCCCATCTCGTCACGCGCATCAGCGACGGCACTATCTCGAACGCTGCAGCACGCCAGGTCTTCGACGCCCTGTGGACCGGCGAAGCGAGCGATGTCGACAAGGTGATCGAGACCAAGGGCCTCAAGCAGATGAGCGATTCCGGCGCGCTGGAAAAGATCATCGACGGCGTGCTCGCCACCAACGAGAAGAACATCGCCGAATACCGCGCGGGCAAGGACAAGGCCTTCAACGCGCTGGTCGGTCAGGTCATGAAGGCCAGCCAGGGCAAGGCCAACCCGGCGCAGGTCAATGCGCTGCTGAAATCAAAACTGGGCGGCTGAACAGGTTGTTCACTGAGGCCGGGAATGATCGACCGGCTCCGGAGGCCCAGACAGCCGGATGCGTTGAGACCAGGCGCTCGTCGGCTTCTCGACCCAGACATACAGCAGGTACGCTACGAAGAAGCACACGACGAATGCCGCGGGAAACCAGATGATGCGCCACGCCTCCGGTGTTCTCGGCAGCATCAGATTGATCAGCTTTCCGCCGAGAGGGAAATGGATCAGGTACAGCGAGTAAGAAATCATCCCCAGCCAGATGCCCGGTCGCCAGTGAACGGCCGGTAGATAGCGGATCGCGAGGAGCGAGGCCAGTCCGGCAACAACCTCCGAATGGCGGGACATCGGTAGCGCCGCTCCGACAGCAAGCGCTGCCAGCGCCCACCCTTCCAGCATAGGAATCTGTCTCGTGGTCAGTTGGCACGCCACGAAACCCATCAGGAAATAGGGCAGGTAGCGCACGACATCGACTTGGTGCGCGAAGAATGCGGCAAGCGCCGCGCAGACGACGAACGACAGCCGGCGAATCCAGGCGTTACCCGAGAAAAGAAGCGGGAAGCAGACGGAAATGAAGGCGTAGAACTTCAGCTCGACGATGAGCGTCCAGATCACGGGGTTTTCGGCGGGCACGCGCACGTAAATCAAGCCCAGGAGGAAGTCGACCCAGTTCAACGGCGGCGATTCATGCTTGACCATCGCAGCGCCAAGCGACAGCGCAAAAGTGAATGCGAGCGCCACCATATAGGCGGGCTGCAGCCGGAGCAGGCGCTTTGCCCAGAAGCGCCCGATGTGGGCCATCCGGTACCCGCCCTTGGACATACTCAGGGGAATGATGTAGCCCGAGATGACGAAGAACACCTGGACGCCGATCTGTCCGTAGTCAGCCAAGTCGAAGAACGGCGCTGGCAATGCATAGCGAAAGTGGCAGACGCACACCACGAAAGCGGCCAGGCCACGCAGGTAATCGAGCGTGTGATCGCGTCCCGGCTGGATCAGTGCATCGGCGTTTAGCTGCACAGGGGCGTTCATTTCGGCACAGTTGTACCGCGGCTGACGCCCAGCTCCCACAGCGGCTTCAACCGCGCCCGCTCCTCATCGAAGCGCGCATTCACGCGTCTCTTCTCGTCTTCCTGCGCCGCAATGAAGCGGTTCTGCACCGCCGCGCTCTGCTCGCTGTCGTCGAGCTTGCGGCGCAGCGACGGCGGGGCCTTGCTCGGGTCCTTCGCGTAGAACTCCATCTCGTCGTCGATGCCCTGGCGCTCCTTGGCCAGCTCGCCCAGGCGCTTGCGCGCGGCGTCGATGACCGCATCGATCTGCAGCATCGCCTCGGACCGCTCGCGCTCGTGCGCAGCCGGGTTCGGGTAGCGCATCATCAGCGCCCGCTCGCGCCGGCGCTCCTCGTTGAGCCGCGACGCCTGCAGCGCCGCCTGGCGCGCACGCTCCTCGCGCTCGGCCTGCTCGCGGGCGGTGTAGGTGGGCTCGAGCGTGCGACGCACCGTGCCGCTGGGCCCGAGTTCGCGCTGCTCGCGGTCGCTGCAGGCGGCAATCGGGCGGTCCGCGGTGATGGTGCGTCCGCGGCTGTCGGTGCAGGTGTAGATGCCGGGCGAGGCGGTCGGCGCCTGCGCCAGAGCGGAGGCGGCCAGCGCACACAGCGACCAGGTCGCCCAGACGGTTCGGTTCGGCAGCAGCATCCGTTCTCCCGTGACGGTCAACTCAGACGGCGCCGTAGCGCTGGCGGTACGCCAGCACCTTGTCGCGGTGGGCGTCGAGTTCGCCGCCGCCGCGTTCGGCCAGGTACTTTAGCAAGTCGTCCAGACTGGCGATCGACAGCACCTGCATCCCCAGCTGGTTCCGTACATATTGCACGGCGCTGTGGGCCACGTCGGCGCCGTCTTCGGTCGCCATCTCCTGACGGTCCAGGGCGATGACGACTGCGTGCGGCGTGGCGCCGGCCTGACGGATGGTGGCGATCGATTCACGCACCGCCGTGCCGGCCGACATCACGTCGTCGACGATGAGCACGCGGCCCTGCAGCTTGGCGCCGACCAGCGTGCCGCCCTCGCCGTGGGCCTTGGCTTCCTTGCGGTTGTAGGCGAAGGGCACGTTGCGCCCGCGCCGGGCGAGTTCGGCCGCCAGCACCGCGCCCAGGGGAATGCCCTTGTAGGCCGGGCCGAAGAGCATGTCGAACTCCAGCCCGCTGTCGATCAGCCGCTCTGCATAGAATTCCGCCAGCCGCAGCATCTTGGCGCCGTCGTCGAACAGACCGGCATTGAAGAAGTAGGGACTGAGCCGTCCGGCCTTGGTCTTGAATTCGCCGAATCGCAGCACACCGGCGTCGAGCGCGAACTGCACGAAATCCAGCGCGAGCCTGCCGCCCGCCCCCTTCACCTCAGCCATCGGGAATTCCTTTTGTTCAAACTGACCAGCCTCAACCTCAATGGCCTGCGCTCGGCCGCCACCAAGGGCGTGGCCGACTGGGTGGCCGAACTGGCGCCGGATTGTATTTGCATGCAGGAGATCCGGGTCCAGGCCAGCGACATCGAAGGCCGCTTCGAAGAGATGGCCGGCCTGAAGGGCCACTTCCATTTTGCCGAGAAGAAGGGCTACGCCGGCACTGCGATCTACACGAAGCATGCACCCAGCGAGGTCGTGGTCGGATGGGGCGATGCCGAGTTCGACGCGGAGGGCCGCTACCTTGAACTGCGCTTCGACACGCCGGCGCGAAAGCTGTCGATCATCAGCTGCTACTTCCCGAGCGGCTCGTCCGGCGAGGAGCGCCAGGCCGCCAAGTTCCGCTTTCTCAAGGGCTTCTTCCCGCACCTGAGCGCGCTCAAGCGCGAGCGCGAGTTCATCCTCTGCGGCGACATCAACATCGCCCACCAGGAAATCGACCTGAAGAACTTCAAGGGCAACATGAAGAACAGCGGCTTCCTGCCCGAGGAGCGCGCCTGGATGACCCGCCTGCTCGACGCCGGCACCGACGGCGCGGGCCTGGTCGACGTCTACCGCATGCTCAAGCCCGACACCACCGGCGAGGCCTACACCTGGTGGAGCAACCGCGGCCAGGCGTATGCGAAGAACGTGGGGTGGCGGCTGGACTATCACTTAGCCACGCC
>CALRYR010000400.1:0-4625 GCA_943372425.1 Variovorax sp. YR752
ATCCGCACGCTGATGGACTGGAACATCGAGGTGGATGAAGCCATGTTTCTCGGCGGCCTGGCCAAGGGGGAATTCCTGCGCGAGTTCGAGCCCGACTTCTTCTTCGACGACCAGACTGGCCACGTCGATGCGGCTGCGCGCCATGTGCCCTCGGGGCACGTGTCGAGCGGGATCAGCAACCCCTGAACCCTCTCCCAGCGCGCCGCCTGCGCGGGTGGGCGTGTTTGCGTGGCTTCAGTTCCGTCTAAGGAAGTGGCCGCTACGATGGCGAACCACGACCCAGAGACGCGCTGACCGCGCGCGACGACGCATGCCATCGACCGCCGACACCCCAGCTGCCACCGATTCCGCCAAACCGTCGTTGATGCAGACCGTGCGTCGCGTCGGCAAGCTCACGGCACCCTACTTCCGGTCCGAGCAGAAATGGAAGGCACGCGGCCTGCTCGTCGCCATCGTGGTGCTCAATCTCGCTGCGGTGTACATGCTCGTGCAGATCAACGAGTGGTACCGCGTTTTCTACGACGCCCTGCAGAACAAGGACCAGGCGGTGTTCTGGCAGCAGATCGTGCGCTTCTGCTGGCTGGCCCTGATCTACATCGTGATCGCGGTCTACAAGTTCTACCTGACCCAGGTGCTCGAACTGCGCTGGCGCGCCTGGATGACCGACCACTACCTGACGCGCTGGCTGGCGAACAAGGCCTTCTACCGCATGGAGCTCGCGCGCTTCACCGCGCAAGCCGAACGCACGCCCGACAACCCTGACCAGCGCATCCAGGAAGACCTGAACCTGTTCACCACCTACACGGTGACGTTGAGCATGGGCATGCTCAACGCATTGGTCACGCTACTGAGCTTCGTAGGCATTCTGTGGTCGTTGAGCGGCGCGCTCGATTTCACGGCACCCGCATTCCTCGGCGGCGGAACCTGGCACATCCCGGGCTACATGTTCTGGGCAGCGGTGCTGTATTGCGGCGTCGGCAGCGTGATCGCGCACTACATCGGGCGGCCGCAGGTCGGCCTCAACTTCCGCCAGCAGATGATGGAAGCGAACTTCCGGCACCACATGGTGCGGGTGCGCGAGTACAGCGAATCCATCGCGCTCGACGGCGGCGAAAAGGTCGAGCGGCAACAGCTCGATACCCGCTTCAGCGCCGTGATGGGCAACTACCTGCACCTCATCAAGAGCCAGAAGAACCTCACTTGGTTCAGCAGCTTCTTCGGCCAGGCCGCGATCATCTTCCCGCTCATCGTGGCCTCGCCACGCTACTTCAGTGGTGCCATCCAGCTGGGGCAACTCATGCAGATCAACTCGGCCTTCGGTCGCGTGCAGGATTCGCTGAGCTGGCTGGTCGACAACTACATGTCGATCGCGATCTGGAAGGCAACCACCGACCGCCTCGCCGGCTTCGAGGAAAGCCTGAGCGCGGAGTCGCTTGCCAACGACGGCTTCGCGACCCACGCGTCCACCGGCGCCATCGATGCACGCGGCCTGACGGTGGGCCTGCCCGGCGGCGCCACGCTGCTGTCCAACGCCGACCTGCATGTCGCGCCCGGCGACACGGTGCTGGTGCACGGCCCGTCGGGCAGCGGCAAGTCAAGCCTGTTCCGCACGCTCGCCGGCATCTGGCCGCATGCGCGCGGGCAGGTCGCCCTGCCGGCCGACACCATGTTCATCCCGCAGCGGCCCTACTTCCCCGATGGCACGCTGCGCGACGCGCTGGCCTACCCGCAGCCGGCCGCGCAGTTCACCGACGAGGCGCTGCAACAGGCGCTGCGCGACGCCTTGTTGCCGCAACTGACCGATCAGCTCGACCGCGAAGACGCCTGGAGCCAGAAGCTGTCGGGCGGCGAGCAACAACGCCTGGCGCTGGCCCGGGTGCTGCTCAAGAAGCCGGCCTGGGTGTTGGCCGACGAGGCCACCAGTGCGCTCGACGAAGACGCGGAGGCCACGCTTTACCAGCGCCTGGTGGCGCAGGTGAAAGCGCGCAGTGGCGGGCTCGTCTCGATTGCGCATCGGTCGACGCTCGGCGCCTTCCATGATCGGCGCTGGCAACTTCAGCGCGGCAGCGGAGTGACTGGAGAACCCGCGTTTCGGATCGATGAGAACGCAGCGGAGCGGGGCAGCGCCTAGCTACCCGTGTAGCGTGCCCACCCCGCCGCCCGCAGTTCGCACGCCGGGCACGCCCCGCAGCCGTAGCCCCAGGCGTGCCGCTGCGTGCGGTCGCCCTGGTAGCAGGTGTGGGTCTCCTCGACGATCAGGTCGACCAGCGCCTGGCCGCCGAGGCGGTGCGCCATCGCCCAGGTCTGCGCCTTGTCGATCCACATCAGCGGCGTCTCGATGACCAGCCGACGGTCGAGGCCGAGCGACAGCGCGAGTTGCATCGCCTTCATGGTGTCGTCGCGGCAATCGGGGTAGCCGGAGTAGTCGGTCTCGCAGACGCCGGTGACGATCACCTGCAGCCCGCGCCGGTAGGCCAGCGCGCCGGCCAGCGTGAGGAAGAGCAGATTGCGCCCCGGCACGAAGGTGTTGGGCAGGCCGTCGGCCTGCATGGCGAACGCGACCTCGTCGGTGAGGGACGAGCCGCCGATCTGCGAGAGCGAATCGACGTTCAGCACATGGTCGTCGCCGAGCCGTGGCGCCCACGCGGGGAAGCGCTCGCGCAGTTGCGCGCGCACCGTGTGCCGCACGTCCATCTCGATGCGATGGCGCTGGCCGTACTCGAAGCCCAGCGTCTCGACGCGCTCGTAGCGGCTGAGCGCATCGGCCAGGCAGGTGGTCGAGTCCTGCCCGCCGGAGAAGAGGACGAGGGCGGTGGTGTGCATGGGCGTGTTCCTTGAAGCAAACGCCCGAGTTTCGCAGCTAGAGAAAACGCTCCAGCAGCCTTCGCGATGCGCGGTCGAGTGCCTTCACGTCGGGGATGCGGAACTGCACACCGTGCGCGCTGGCGATGAGCAGCGCGCCGCCATCGAGCCGACGGATGTCTTCCTCGGCCTTGAGCACGAAGCTCGTCTCGCCGCGGTCGGTGCTCACCTGCCAGGTGCTCGGCACGCCGAAGCTCGACACCTTGTGCAGCTTCAGCAAGGTCGGCGCGAAGTCGCGCGTGGCGAGTTCGGCGTCGAGCAGCGCGCGGGTCGCCGCAGGCAGCGCGTCGAGGCGGTCGACCCACACGCACTCGCGCCCATCGGCGCCTACCAGCGACAACCCTTCGCCGGGGGCGCTCAACGGAAAGGCGCGCACCGGCACGATGCCTTCGTGGCGCTGGCCCTGCGTATCGATCAACACCAGTCGGCCGAAGGCGTCGCGTTCGAGTTGGAAGTCGATCTGCATCACGCGTCTCCTGCGGGATGCGCCGCATGGTTGCTCAATGCGACCGCGACGCCGGAGCGTTCGGCCACGGCGCCATCGCTGGCTTCCTCGTCGGCCTGCCGCAGCTGTGCCTGGTAGAGCCGCCAGTACGCGCCCTCCTTCGCCATCAGTGCGTCGTGCGGGCCGACCTCGACGATCTCGCCGCGGTCCATCACGACCAGGCGATCGGCCTTGCGCAGCGTCGACAGGCGGTGCGCGATGGCGATGGTGGTGCGGCCCTTCACGAGGTTGTCGAGCGCCTTCTGGATCTCCTTCTCGGTCTCGGTGTCGACCGCCGACGTGGCCTCGTCGAGGATCAGGATGCGCGGGTCGATCAGCAGCGCGCGCGCGATGCTGATGCGCTGGCGTTCGCCGCCCGACAGCCCCTGTCCACGCTCGCCGACCAGCGAGTCGTAGCCATGCGCGAGCCGCAGGATGAAGTCGTGCGCATGCGCGGCGCGAGCCGCGGCGACGATCTCCTCACGGGTCGCATCGGGCTTGCCGTAGGCGATGTTCTGCGCGATGGTCCCGAAGAACAGGAAGGGCTCCTGCAGCACCAGCCCGACGTGGCGCCGATAGTCAGCCACCGCGAAGCGGCGGATGTCGGTGCCGTCGACGAGGATCGCCCCGTCGGTCACGTCGTAGAAGCGGCAGATGAGGTTGACCAGCGTGCTCTTGCCCGAGCCGCTGTGGCCGACCAGGCCGATCATCTCGCCCGGCTCGATCGCGAGGTCGAGGTCGCGGATGACGGCGCGCGATCCGTAGCGGAAGCCCACGTCCTTCATCTCGATGCGGCCCGTCACGCGCTCGACCTTCACCGGGTTCGCAGGCTCGGGCACGTTGCTCACATGGTCGAGGATGTCGAAGATGCGCTTGGCGCCGGCCGCGGCCTTCTGCGTGACCGACACGATGCGACTCATCGAATCGAGCCGCGTGTAGAAGCGGCCGATGTACGCGATGAAGGCCGTCAGCACACCGACCGTGATGCGGCCACGCGCCACCTGCCAGATGCCGAAGCCCCACACCACCAGCAGGCCGATCTCGGTGAGCAACGACACGCTGGGGGTGAAGAGCGACCAGGTCTTGTTGAGCTTGTCGTTGACCTGCAGGTTGTAGGCGTTGGCGGCGTGGAAGCGGTCGGCCTCGCGCTTCTCCTGCGCGAAGGCCTTGACCACGCGGATGCCGGGGATGGTGTCGGCCAGCACGTTGGTCACCTCGCTCCACACGCGGTCGATCTTCTCGAAGCCGGTGCGCAGGCGGTCGCGCACGCGGTGGATCA
>CALRYR010000401.1:0-4621 GCA_943372425.1 Variovorax sp. YR752
CGGCGTGCGCTTGCGCGTGAACCACAACGGGTGGTAGCAGGCGAAGTCGGCAATGGTCGGCACTTCGCCCAGCAGGTAGGGCGTGTCGTCGAGCATGTCCGACAGGCGGCGCAGGTACGACTTGTAGGCGCCGGCGGCATCGGCCGGGCGCAGGCGGAGCATGTTGGTGCTCATGGCACGGCGGTCTTCGGCGAAGGCCTTGGCCGCCTCGGGCGGCGCCTTGGCGAACAGGTCGGCCGCGCCCTTGGGGCTGAAGTTGTGCGCCATCGCCGCCCAGAACAGCGTGCCGTCGGCCCACTGCGCCAGGGTGCGTGCCAGGCCCTTGCTCGGCTCGGGGTAGATCGACGGCTCGGGCTGCAGGTGCTCCAGCACATCGCAGATCAGCGCGGTGTCGCAGTAGATGTCGGCACCGACCTGCAGGAACGGCGTCTTGCGGTAGCCGCCGGTGAGCGGCAGCACGTCCGGCTTGGGCATGATCTGCGGCACGATGACGGAGCGCCAGGCCAGTTTCTTGTAGCCGAGCAGCAGCCGGATCTTTTCCGAGAAAGGCGAGGTGGCGTAGTGGTGCAGGATCAGGTCGGGCATCGTGGGCTTTCTCAGGGTGTTCTTCGGGTTCAGTGTGGCATCGCACGGGCGATGATCGCGTCGAGGTCGGCACCGGTGCCGAGCGTGCCGAAGGCGTGGCCCCAGTCGCCGCCCAGCCGCGAGGCGCAGAAGGCGTCGACCACGGCGGGCGGCGCAGTCTGCGCCAGCAACGCGGCTTGCACCGCCAGAGCGACGTCTTGCGCCAGCCGGCGCGCCTCGGGTTCGGTGGCCATCGCCTCGATGCGCGACGGCAGTGCGTCGGCCAGCCGGTCGAACGCGGCATGCGCGCCACGGGCGGGCGCCAGTTCATGCGCGAGCGCAGCGACCACGTCGCCCTTGCGCGTCGCGCGCAGCAGGTCGAGCGCCATGATGTTGCCGGCGCCCTCCCAGATCGAGTTCAGCGGCATCTCGCGGTAGATGCGGGCCATCACGCCTTCGCCGTCCTCCTCCACGTAGCCGTTGCCGCCCAGACATTCCATCGCCTCCTGCGCGAAGTGGCTGCCGCGCTTGCAGATCCAGAACTTGGCGACCGGTGTGAGCAAGCGCGCCATGAGGCGCTCGTGCGCGTCGTCCGGCCGGTCGAAGGCACGGACAAGGCGGATGGCGAGCGCCGTGGCGGCTTCGCTCTCGAGCGCCAGGTCGGCCAGCACGTTCTTCATCAATGGCTGCGCGATCAGCGGCTTGCCGAAGGCGCTGCGTTGCGCGGTGTGATGGAGCGCCAGGGCCAGCGCCTGGCGCATCGACCCGCTCGTGCCGAGCGCGCAATCGAGCCGCGTCATCGTGCCCATCTCGAGGATCTGCGGCACGCCGCGGCCCTCCTCGCCGACCAGCCAGGCGGTGGCGGCGTGGAACTCGACCTCCGAGCTCGCATTGGCCTTGTTGCCCAGCTTGTCCTTCAGGCGCTGGATGCGGACCGCATTGCGTGTGCCGTCGGGCAGGACGCGCGGCAGGAAGAAGCAACTGAGCCCGGCCTGCGCCTGCGCCAGCACCAGGAAGGCATCGCACATCGGCGCCGAGAAGAACCACTTGTGGCCGGTCAGCATATAGCGCTCGCCCCAGGCGTCACTGCCGTCGCGCACCGCCTGCGTCGTGTTGGCGCGCACGTCGGAGCCGCCTTGCTTCTCGGTCATGCCCATGCCCATGGTCACGCCCGGCTTGTCGCGCCAGGGCACCAAGGCCGGGTCGTAGGCGTGGCTCGTGAGCTTCGGCCCCCAGTCGGCGAAGACCGCTGCATTGCCGCGCAGCGCCGGCGTCGCGGCATAGGTCATCGAGATCGGGCAGAGGATGGACGGCTCGAGCTCGGTGAAGAGCATGAAGCCTGCCGCGCGCTGCACGTGCGGCGACGCGCCTGCGCCGGCCCACGGCGTGCCGTGCAGCCCGGCGCCGACGGCTGCGTGCATCAATGCGTGGTAGCTGGGATGGAACTCGACCTCGTCGATGCGCCGGCCGAAGCGGTCGTGCGTGTGCAGGACCGGCGCGTTCGTGTTCGCGAGACGCGCATGCGTCTGCATTTCAGGCGTGCCGATGGCGCCGCCCAGCGTGTCGAGCGGGCTCAGGTCGAGCTGCGGTGCGTTGAAGGACAGCGCATCACGCAGTGCCTGGTTGGTGCGGAACAGGTTGTAGCCCGCCAGCGGCGCAGGCTGGTTGAAGACCTCGTGCGTCGCGTTCATCGCGGGCCTCCGGTCGTCGTCGCTTAGACCAGCTTCACCAGTTGCTTGCCGAAGTTCTTGCCCTTCAGCAGACCGAGGAAGGCTTCGGGCGCCGACTCGATGCCCTCCGCCATCGACTCACGTGGCCGCAGCTTGCCGCTGGCGACAAGGCCGCCCAGTTCCTTCAGCGCCTCGGGCCACACCTCCATGTGCTCGCTGACGATGAAGCCTTCGACCTTGAGGCGGTTGATGAGGATCAGCGCCGGATTCGTCAGCGGCATGGGCGCACCGTCGTAGCCTGCGATCATCCCGCACAGCGCCACGCGTGCGAAGGCGTTGGTGCGCAGCAGCACGGCGTCGAAGATGTAGCCGCCGACGTTCTCGAAGTAGCCGTCGATGCCCTTCGGGCAGGCTTCCTTGAGCGCTTTGCTCATGGTCTTGATGTCCGGGTGTGCGCGGTAGTCGATGCAGGCATCGAAGCCGAGTTCTTCCGTCACGTAGCGGCACTTGTCCGGTCCGCCCGCGATACCGACGACGCGGCAGCCGCGGGCCTTGGCCAGCGCGCCGAACGCACTGCCGACCGCACCGCTGGCGGCCGTGATCACCACGGTGTCGCCCTCCTTCGGCGCGATGATCTTCACCAGGCCATACCAGGCGGTCACACCGGGCATGCCGACGGCGCCGAGGTAGTGCGACAGCGGCACGTGCGTGGTGTCGACCTTGCGCAGCGCGCCGACCTGCGAGCCATCGACCACGCTGTATTCCTGCCAGCCGCCGAAGCCGACCACCTTGTCGCCCACGGCGTACTTGGGGTGCTTGCTCTCGACCACCTCGCCCACGGTGCCGCCCTGCATCGTCTCGCCCAGCGGCTGCGGCTGCGCGTAGCTCTTGGCATCGTTCATGCGCCCGCGCATGTACGGGTCGAGGCTCAGGTAGTGGTGGCGCACCAGCACCTGGTTGTCCTGCAGCGGCGGGGTCTCGGTGGTCACCAGCTTGAAGTTGCTGGCGACGGCTTCGCCTTCGGGGCGGTTGTCGAGATGTTGCTGGCGGTTGGTGGGCATGGGTGTCTCCGGGTTCAGTCTGTCGATGGCGGGCGTTGCGCGTTGGCGCTGGCCGGGCCGGTGGGGAGGCGGCGCGTCACGTACTTGAAGGTGCCGGTCGAATGCGCGCAGGCCTGCTCCTTCTCGTCGTAGATCGTCGCCTCGACGAAAGCCATCGTGGCGGTGCGGTGCATCAGCCGGCCGCGGGCGTGCAACGGCCCGACGGAAGGCCGCATGAAGCTGGTCTTCATCTCGATGGTGACGACGCCGGACTCGGGCGAGACGCTGCGCGCCGCGGCGGCCATCGTGATGTCGAGCAGGGTCATGCACGCGCCGCCGTGCGTGACGTCGAAGGTGTTCAGGTGCTCGGGCTTGGCGGTGTAGAGGATCTCCGACTCGCCGCCCTCGAACTTCGTCAGGTTGAAACCCAGCAGCCGCGCGAACGGAATCTGGCTCATGTACGAGCGAATCCCGATATCGCCCGCGCTTCCGGCAGTGGTGCTCGCCTCCGTCACGCCAGCACCACGCTCACGCCGCCGTCCACGGCCATCCATTGGCCGGTGATGTGCTTGCCGGCGTCGCTGGCGTAGAGCACCGTCAGGCCCTTCAGGTCTTCGTCGTCGCCCAGGCGGCCGAGCGGCACGGTCGACGTCATCTTGTCTTCGCCGATGTTCTGGATCAGCTTGGTCGCCATCTTCGTCATGAAGAAGCCCGGGCAGATTGCGTTGACGTTGATGTTGTACTTGCCCCATTCCGCGGCCAGCGTCTTGGTGAAGCCGATGACGGCCGTCTTCGACGTGTTGTAGGCCAGCGTCTGGATGTCGGGGGGGTTGCCGTTGAGGCCGGCGATCGACGCGATGTTGATGATGCGGCCCGTCTTCTTCGGGATCATGTATTTGTTGGCCACCTGCTGCGACAGGATGAAGTAGCCACGCACGTTGAGGTTCATCACCTTGTCCCACGCCTCGACCGGGTGCGACTCGGCCGGTGCACCCCAGCTGGCGCCGGCGTTGTTCACCAGGATGTCGATGGCACCCATGCGTTCGAGCGTCTGGTCGGCCAGGCGGCGGGTGTCTTCTTCCTTCGAGCAGTCGGCGGCGATCCAGCGCGCGTCGATGCCGGCCGCCTGGAGGTCACCGGTGGCCTGCTCCAGGTCGTCGGCCTTGCGTGAGCTCAGCATGATGCGGGCGCCCGCCTCGCCAAGCGCGTGGGCCATCTGCAGGCCCAGGCCGCGCGAGCCGCCGGTGACGAGCGCGGTCTTGCCCTTGAGGTCGAAAAGTTGTTGGACGGTGCGTTGGCTCATGGACTCGGTTCCTCGGTCAGACGGCATAGTCGAAGACGCTGCGC
>CALRYR010000402.1:0-4610 GCA_943372425.1 Variovorax sp. YR752
GAGAGCTCGAGGTATGAGCCGTCTCGCACGTCGACGACTCCGCCGGTTTTGTTGTTGAAGATGGCGTTGGTGTTGAACGCCAGCGTGCCCTGCTGGACAGGGCCGACACGGATCGTGCCGTGGTTGTCCCAGCTCATGTCGCCATCAAGCACGAAGTTGCCGGCGATGTTCACCAGGTTGTACGTCGTGAGCTTGTGGCCCGGGCCGCTCACCAGGGTCAGACGCGACGGATCGTTGTCCAGCGTCGGCGCGCCCGCGCCCAGCGTCACCTCGCCCAGCAGCGTCACACCGCCCGCCCATGTCATGGCGCCGGCGCCCGTGATGTCGACGCCACCGACGAGTTTGGCCCCGTCGAGCACCACCCGTGCATCCGCTGCGACGCCGAGTCCGCCGCCCACGGTGGAGTCGGCCACGGTGAGCGTGCCCGCGTCGACCTGGATCCGGCCGGCAGGACCGCTGCCGATGTACGTCAGTTGCTGTTCGGCACCCGACGTCTTGGTGATCAGCCCGTTGTTGGTCACGCTCTGGCGACCGCTTGTACCCGTGATGCCGAAGAAGCTGCTGCCCGACAGCGTGACCTGACCGTTGTTGACCAGGCTGCCGCTCACGCTCAGGGCACCGTCGCCGTCGCGCAAGTCGATGCTGCCGTCGTTGACCCAGGCCCCCTGGATCCACTGGCTGTTCCCGACCGACACGCGGGCGTTCGCGCCGATGTTGACCGCCGCCGCGAGGATGGTCGCGTTGCCATCGAGCCGGGTGGTGCCACCCGCGAGGTTGAGCGTGCCGTTGCCCAGTGCCTCGCCCTGCGAGACCTCCAGCGTGCCGCCGTTGAGGTCCAGGTTCGCGTTGACCGTGGCGGCATGGCCGGCATCGGTGGTGTTGCCGTAGAAGTTGGTCTTCAGTCCGAGGTCCAGCGCGCCGGCGCTGCTCGTGATCGGCGCATTGATCTCGATGTTGTTGTGCGCGCGCAGGGTCAGCGCGGCATCCCCGCCGGCGGTCTTGGCGATCGCCGCGTTCACCACGATATTGCCCTGCCCGGGGCCGTCGCTGCCGGTGACCAGCGCGACGCTGGCGCCCGCGTTGAGCTGCGCCGTGATCACGTCGGCCCCGATGGTCGTGCCGGTCTCGGTGGAAACGATCACTCCGTTTTCATTCGTCGCCCCCCCACCGGCACCTGCCACCACTTCCAGGTTCGAGGGGTCGATCAACCACTGACCGCCCTGACCCACGATCGGCGCGTGCCGCACGTTGAGCGACTGGTGGCCCGAGGTGTCCACAAAGCCGCCAGGGCCGGCGCCTCCGGTGGCCGAGACCCGACCGTCGATGTTCGCCGCCTTGTCGGCCAGCAGCACGATGTTGCCGCCGGAGGTGCCGCTGGCCTGGATGTCCGAGGTCGACGTCGTCGTGAGGTCGGTGGCACGCAGGAACACCCGCCCGCCCTCGCTCACCGCGCTGCTGGCGTTGATTTCGCCCGCGTTCGTCACCAGCCCGGCGGCCAAACCGATGCGACCGGCGTCAGCCACGATGCGGCCCATGTTCCTCACCTCGCCGCTCGATCCACCCAGGGTGATCGAGACGCCGGGGTGGCCGGTGTCGATGAGCTGTACGTTCTGACCGGCCGCCAGCAACACCTCGCCGCCCGGTGCATGGAGCGAGCCGGTGTTCTCCACCTTCTGGCCCACCAGGTAGATGCGACCACCGCTGGCGGTCTGGATCGTCCCCGCATTGCTGACGACACCGGCCTGGCCCGACGAGGTGAACGTCAGACGACCCGCCAGAAAGTCCGTATCGCTCACGTTGAGCGTGCTGGCGATGAAGCCGCCAACGTCGATCCGAGCCCCCTGCCCGACCATGATCCCGGCCGGGTTGATGAGCCACAGGGCGCCGTTGGCCTTCACCTGGCCCTCGATCTGCGACGCGCTGCCGCCGGTCACGCGCGCGAGCAATGCCGCCGCCGCACTCGGCTGCTGGATATTGACCAGACCGGCCGATCCGACATTGAACGTCGAAAAATTGATCAGGGCCTGCCCGGACGCCTGTTGAATGTGGAGCGTCGAGCCGTTCTGCACCACCGATGCCTGGCCACCCACCACGGTGGCGCCGGTGGGCAAGGCGCCCGGGGCGAGTTGCGCCAGCACGCCGCCGACGCGGCCCGCGCAAATGACCGCGACCACCCAGGGCAGGAAGCGAAGCGGGAAGAGTTTTCGTTTCATGGTTCTTCTCATTCAGAACGCGAGCATCGCGCTCAGGTGGGCGCGCCAGTCGCCGCGCTGCTCCGTGAAGGAACTGCCGGACGCCATCACGCGTGCCAGGTCCAGGCGCACGCTGAAGTCGCGGGTCCAGCTGTAGCGGGCACCGACGCCGGCGCTGGCCACGTGGGTGTGGCTGGGCAAGTAGGTGCCCGAGGTCTTGCGGTTGGCGCCGTACCCGGCGTCGACAAACACCAGGCCACGCAGGTTGCCCGGCAGACCGACGCCCGGACCGACCTCGGGCGTGTAGAGCTCCGCGTTGAGCACCACCCCGCTGTCCGCGGCCAACGCGCGCTCGTCGAAGCCGCGGACAGCGTTCGAGCCGGTCAGGCCGAGCTGCTCGCTCGCCAACAAGGGGGTGTCGGTGATCTGGGCGTTGCCGGCCAGTCGCACCTGCCAGCCGTTGTCGAGGCCCTGCAGCACCGAGGCGCCGCCGCGGAGCACCATGAAGCCATCGCGCGTGTGGCGGTTGCCCGGCGTTAAGTACGAGTAGCGGTCGGTGCGGCCGTCCAGGTTCGTGTAGCGCTCGCCGCTTGCGAGATTTCGCGACAGACCCACGTTGTACGCAAGGGCCTGGTCGACGCTGTCGCGCTGGCCGAGGTAGGTGATGTTGAATGGCGTGGTCGTGTACGGCACGCAGGACGAGATCGGCGGCGTGGGGCCGCTGATGCTCACGCGCTGTCCGTCCACGTCGCAGCGCGAGTCGACCTTCTTGTGGTCGAGCCCGAATACCACCTTCGACGATGTCTCGCCCGAGCGGCCGAGGAAATGGTTGTAGCGCACCCCCCAGGTCTCGCCCTTGCCGGTGAAGCCGAGCACACCGCCGAGCGTGGGCGAGCTCGAGGGGGAGTTGACGCTCGAGCGGCCGTAGACGACGTCGAGGCTGTCGCCCAGGGCGTAGACCGGCACGCGGTAGCCCAGGGAATACACGTCCAGGTTCTGGCCCGCCGGACTGTCCGGCGATGTCGCGTACGCGAGCGTGCCCACGTGGTCGAGGCCGAAGAGGTTGGCGTGCTGCACGGCGACGCCCGTGCGCCAATGGCCGCTGGCCGCGGTCCCGGTGTTGTCCAGCGTCGCGATGAGGCGCAGGGGGTCGTGGTCGACCACGGAGACCTTCGCGTCCACGGTGCCAGGCAAGGCCCCTTCGGCCATCGACACCGACACCTGCTTGGCGGGGTTGTCGTTGGCCAGCTGGATCGATTCGGACAGGTCTCCCAGGCGTGGTGCCGAACCGGTCCTCAGGTTACCGAGGCTCGCCCGGACGTTCTGGCTGCTGAAGTGCTGGTTGCCCACCACGGTGACGGAAGTGACGACCGCCTCGACGATCCGAATCGTGATCGAGCCGTCGGCGAGCTCCTGCTCCGGCACCGACACCTTCACGGCGGTGAAGCCGGCGTCGATGTAGGCGCGCTCGATGGCGTCGATGGCGCGCTGCACATCGCCGAACTCACGTTGCGGCCCGGTCAGCGGCGCAACCGCGCGCGCGATCGCGGCATCGGACACCAGGGTGTTGCCCTCGACCTTGTAGTGGGCGATGTCGAACTTCAGCACGGGTGCGGCATGCGCCGCGTGGATCGAACAACAGGCGAGCGCGCACAAGGCCAGGGTCGGGAGTCTCGACCCGAACGCCGATCTGCGTAAGTTCATGGAATATTCGCATGGCCGCGCATGGTGCCGCGGCAAATGGTTGAAGTGGGTCTGGCGCGAGGCCGGCGTCTCTTGAGAAGGAACGAACACGCAGCGCACGGGCCAAGAGTAACGAATCGTTACTCGGGCTCTGAGGTTGTTTTGGCGGCGCGCTCATCTCCAAACGCCGAGCCGGACATTTCTCACGATTGGTGTGCCTCACGTTGGTGTGTGGCGACAGATCCTCGGAGGACGCGCTCGAAGGCCCGCAAAAACAAATTTGCGGAGCTCAGGGATAACGACGCCGTGGCATGTATTCGCCAGGAAGGACGCGGCTTGACGCGAAGCGCTGCAGGAAGCTCGGAACGCCCCCCTGCCTGCACGCCTGCGCCACTCCGAAGGCACGCCGCCCGCCGGCGGCGTGCCGGGCGACACTCAGTCGCCCTTGCTGCGCGACCAGATCAGACTGTGCTCGCCAGGGTCGCCCTCGACGAGGCGAGCGTAAATGGTCGCCGGGAACGATGGATCGTCGAGCGTCACCGACAGGTAGGTCCGGTCCGCCTTGCTGATCTTCATCCACGCCGCGCCGATCTCGAGGCTGCTGCCCGCGACGATGCGGAAGTCGGGGGCGCTGTCGCTCGTCTTGTCGCTGGCGACGATCCGGACCTTGACGTTCAAGGTCAGGGTTCGAACCGTGCCGACGTAGCCGTTGCCCGCCGGGGAGAAGTTGCCAAT
>CALRYR010000403.1:0-4608 GCA_943372425.1 Variovorax sp. YR752
TCTGGGAGTACTGAAGGCTGAAGCGCGGCTGAATCTGCCCGACCGCGTGGCGGGCGATCTGCTCCCGCTTGTGGTGCGGTTCACAACCCGCCTCGGTCGGTGCTGGGGCCGTGAGAGGGGCGCCGATATGGTCGGCGCATGACCCTCACTGACCTCACACGCTTCACCACTTTTCTTCGATGCTCGGCCGCCCTGCTGGTGCTGAGCGTCATCACCGCATGCGGTGGCGGATCCGACAGCGGCACCGCCGCCAGCACGACGCCACCACCCCAAAGCACCGAGCCTGTGCCCACGGACCCCGTGGCGCAGGCACCCACGCTCAGCGGCACGGCCGCCGTCGGCGCGCCGATCGCGGGCGGCACCATCACTGTGCAATGCGTGCAGGGCGCGACCCTGAACGCCACCACGTCCGACGCCGGCGGCTGGTCGGTCCAGACTTCCGGGCAGACCTTCCCCTGCATCATCACGGTCACGGGCGGAAGCCTGGACGCGACGCTGTACCCGACCGGCCTGCATTCCTTCGCCGTCGATGCGACCCGCGCCAACGTGACGCCCGTGACCGAACTCGTCATGGCGATGGCGCTGGGCAGCAACCCGGCCACCTGGCTGGCCGCGCAAGGCACCGACGTCGGTGCGAAGTTGACGCAGGTGGCCGCCGACCTGCCCGCGGCGAAGGCCTCGCTGTCCAGCTGGCTGGAGGACGCCGGCTACGTACTGGGCGACGTCGACCCACTGAGCGGCGTGTTCTCGCCGGCAGCGGGCGATGTGTACGACGACGTGCTCGAAGCGCTGAGCGCCAACCTGGCGGAGGCGGGCACCTCGCTGGCCGACGTGGTGACATCTGTGGCCGCCACCGAGCCGGGCGAAACCCCGGTCGCGCTGCCCGGCGCGTATGTGATCACGGCAGCGGACGCTGCCGCCATGCCGCAACTCAATGCGTCGACGCTGTCGGTGGCCGATGGCACCCTGACGTTGGCGGCGCCAGCCACGGCGGCCCAGCCCATCGGCGCGTTCGTGGGCAGCGGCACCGGCAACAAGGCGGTGCTCCAGTTCAGCGGCCTCAACGGCATGAAGCTGGCCGACCTGAAGTCCCTCGAGATCGTGGCGCAGCACATCTCCGGGAACACCAACCTCGGGCCTTACTTCAATTTCATCATCGACCTGCAGTGCAAGACGGCGCTGCCCGGCTCGACCATCGGCGACCTGCGCACGCGCCGTGTGATCGGCTTCTCGCCCGGCACGGCCAGCCTGTACACCGCCGACTTCTCGACGGGGATGACCAAGCTTTCGATCACCGACAAGACGCCCGGCTGGTACATCGTGGGCACACCGCAGTTGGGCGTCCCTGCGTCGAACAGCAACAACGGCAACCCGCTGGCCGGTGTGGACGGCTTCGACTTCGCCACCTACCCGAACGCCTGCATCGTGGACGGCCCGTCGGGTGACGCCGGCCTGTTCCGCGAACGAATGGCCGCGGGCTGCGACACGGGCGCGGCGCTGACCACCGCCGATCCAGCCAGCTGCGCGAAGTCGCACGCCGGCGCGATCCTGGTGATGGGCGACTCGGCGAGCGTGGCCGCGCGCGCATGGAAGCTCCAGAGCGTCGCGATCGCCGGACGGAACTACACCTTCAAGTAGCGGACCGTTGCCGTCCGCGGGCTTGCGCCCACGCGAGGCTGGCGATGCACACTGCCAGCCAAGTGCCGCCCGACAGCAGCCCGGCCACCACGTCGCTCGCGAAATGCACCTGTAGGAAGATGCGGCTGCAGGCGGTGGTGAGGATCACCGCGATGGCCGCCATGACGGCCGGCGCATGCCAGCGCGGCGGCAGCAGCCGCAGGGCGAGGTACAGCAGCATCCCGTAGACGACCATCGACCCCGAGCTGTGGCCGCTCGGGAAGCTGTAGCTTTCCTCGAAAGCCAGGCCGTGCTCGTGCACCGGCCGCGCCCGTGCGAAGAGGTTCTTGAGCGCCGGGTTAAGCACCGCATTGCCGCCCAGCGCCAGCAACCAGCCCAGCATCAGGCCGGTGTGGCGGCGCCACAGCAACCACACGGCCATACCGACGCCGATCGCGATCAACACCGCGCGGTCGCCGAAATGCGTGAGCAGGCTGAAGGCACGCAGCGCGGCCCACGGCAGCGTCGCCGCGATGCCGTCGGCCAGCGCCTGATCGGCTCGGCCGAGCGTGTGGGTGGGCGTCGCCCGATCGGCGATCCAGGCGAAGACGGCTGCCGCCGTGAGGATGGCGGCGAAGCCGAGCGCCAGGCTGGGCAGGAGCCGGCGGGCTCGGGGTTCGGTGTCGCCGGTGACGGCTGCCGCACGCCGTTGCAATCCGACGCAAAGCGCGCCACCGGCAACCACGGCCATCAGCAGCGCGAGCAGGAAGATCGGCAACGCATGCGGCGCCGCGGCGCCCGCCAGCGACACCAGCATCGGGGTTTCGGACGTCTCAGACATCGGCCAGCGACAGCGTGTGCACCTCGCCGGGCACGAAGCGGCCCTCGGCGGCGGCGTGGTCCCAACGCTCGACCGTGCAGGTGCGCGGCCCGGGCGCAGCATCGGCCCGCAGCAGGTTGACCGAATTCGGCTGGCCGCCGCGCACGCGTGAGGACACCGCCGTGCCCGCCTGCACCGCCCAAAGCGCGCGCGACACACCGGCGTCGGCTTCGTGCGCCGCCCGCACGAAGGGCAGGTGGATGTGGCCGCCCAGCACCAGATCGGCGCCGGCCGCGGCCCAGCGGCGCAGGGCCGCGTCGGCGCCGTGCAGGCGGTTGCTCTCGTCTTCGGGCCGGGTCACCAGCACCGGCTGGTGCGTGACCACCACGCGCCGCTGCGCCGGCGTGGCGCTGGCGAGCCGGTGCGCCACGCGCGCGATCTGCGCTTCGGACACCTCGCCGTCGGCCTGCCGATACCAGCGCGTCGTGTTGACCGTGATCACCAACCAGTCGTGCGACGCGAACTCAGGCTCCAGGTCGGCGCCGAAAGCGTCGACGTAGCGGCCGTAGGGCTTGAACAGACGCGCGCCCAACTGGAAAAGGGGAATGTCGTGGTTGCCCGGGATGGCGAGCCACGGTACCTGGAGCCGGTCCATGAAGGCGCGCGCCGCGGCGAACTGCGCCCGCGTCGCACGCTGGGTGATGTCGCCCGACAGCACGACCAGCGCCGGCTGCGTGTCGTGCACCAGCGCCTCGAGGGCCGCGACGACCGGGGCCTGCTCGGTCCCGAAATGCGTGTCCGATATCTGCAGCAGAACGCTCATCCTCGCGCCGCCTCCAGCTCCGGCGCCACGGCCGGCTTGATGAGCCACAGCGGCTCGGGCGCCACACGGAACAGCAGCGGCATGTCCAGCCAGTTGAGCTCGCCGTCGGTCGCCACCTTGATGCGGCGCCGGCCATGCGAGCCGGCGGGCTTCACCGTCAGCGAGGTGAAGGCAAAGGTCACGATGTCATCGGCGTCGCCCAGCTTGCCGAGCGCGCCGCGCACCAGCAGGCCCGGCAGGGACCACCACCGGCCGGGCTTGACCGCGATGGCGGCGAGCTGGCCTTCTTCCGGCGCGTCGGCGTCGTCGATGCCGACCTGGTGCAGCTGCAGCGCGTTGTTGCCGACGAAGAGGGAGCGGGTGCGCACATCGCGTTCCTGCCCGCGCAGCGCCATCCGCAGCCGCCACGAGCGGTGGCCGCCGCGCAGCATCGTCACCACGGCCGCGCCGAGCGCGATCAGCCGGCTGCGCCCGTAGTCGCGCTTGAAGGTCTCGCGCTCCTCCAGCAGCTGCGCGTACAGCCCGAGGCTGGCGTTGACCAGGAACACCTTGTCGTTCACCAGCCCGACCTGCACCGCGCGCGGCGGCTGGTTCAGCAGCACCTGTAACGCCGCCTCGTTCTCGGCCGGAATGCCGTGGGTGCGGCTGAAATAGTTGAAGGTGCCCTGCGGCAGCACGCCGAAGGCGCAACCGCTGCCCAGCGTGGCCTGCGCCACCGCGTTGATGGTGCCGTCACCGCCAGCCGCCACCACGATGCCGCCGCCGGCACGCGCCCGCTCCACCGCTTCGCGCGCAAAGGCCTGCAACTGACCCGGCGCCTCGACCAGGAAGATCCGGTGCCGCCGCCCGGCCGCGCCGCAGGCCTGCTCGACTGCGGCGCGCACCGGTTCGGTGGTGCGCTTGCCCGACCCGGCGTTCAGGACGATGAAGAGGGGCGCGTCGGGCGCGAGGTCGGGTGGCGTCATGGGCATTGGAGGGGCAGTTGAATGCCCGTGGCGGGCGCGTCCCGGGTTTATCGCATCGTCGCGACCAATGCGGCGGCGGGCAAGCGCCCGGCCGCGTGTGGGAGAGACGCCAAAGCCGCGGCCGCCCGGCCCGTAAAATCGGGGCCTTCGCGGGCCCGGCCCGCCGACTGTCCAATGTCCGGCCTGCGCCGGCCAGCTTCCATGTTGACCTTCCAGCAAATCATTCTCAAGTTGCAGTCGTACTGGGCCGACCAGGGCTGCGCGTTGCTCCAGCCCTACGACATGGAGGTCGGTGCCGGCACCTCGCACACCGCCACCTTCCTGCGCGCCCTCGGCCCGGAGCCGTGGAAGGCCGCCTATGTGCAACCCAGCCGCCGCCCCAA
>CALRYR010000404.1:0-4605 GCA_943372425.1 Variovorax sp. YR752
TCGCTGTGCACGAGGTCCCAGAGCTTTTCGGCACCACGGCGCGCCAGGGTGTGCTCGATGGGGAACGAGCCGCGCAGCCGCACGACTTCGGCAGCGCTGTAGCCGCGCTTGATGCCCTTCCAGCGCGGGTTCGTGGTCCAGTCTTTCTCGAGGGCGGCGATCTGCTGTTCACGGCTGAGTTGTTCGGTGAGGGTCTGCGGCATGGTGACTCCGTTGCGGTTGATTGAGATGGAAAAGATGGAAAGGCGCTGGGCCCTGGCATCCACTGTATGCCGAGACTTCTGTCTTATGTCTTATATAAGACATATATTTTCATCAATCAAAACAACAACTTAGCCCTCGAATCCCTCCATGCGAAAAGCGCTTTCTCATATCGAGAAAAAATAGTGCGCTGCAACATCAAAGGATTCCATATTGCGAAAGACGTTTCTGGAAATGAAACGCCGGCCTCAGCGCGCGCGCCAATCGCCGCTCGCGATCACACATCTGCCGACCAACCGCTCCGGATGGATCTCGTAAACGAGGCAATGCAACGCCTGCCCACCCACCACCACCAGCACGTCCTCCTTGCGGTATTCGCCCGATCCATCCGCCTTCACTTCTTCGAGCACGTCGAGTTCGGCCTCCACCTGGGCCGTGATGCGGTAGACCTCGCCCACCACACGACCGCCTTCGCCCAGAACGATCCCGGGATAGGCACCGAGGTCGTACAGGCGGCCATCGACCGACGCAGTGCCGACGAACAGTGGCAGCGGGCGATAGCGCGCGATGTCGTTGCGCTCGCCGCGGCGCAGCGTGCCGTAGACGAACACATGGCGCGTCGCTTCTTCGGGTTGGGGCATCATCGAAATCCAATCTCCAGCATCGATCGCCAGTCTAGTGAGCCCTGCCGTCCACGATCCACGCCGCCTCGTCGCCTATGGCTGTCTTGCCCTGAGCATGTCCCTGGTGGGCGCCTACGTCGCGCTCTCCAAGCCGCTTGTCGCCGCCTTTCCCGTGCTGTTGCTCGCCTGGCTGCGCTTCGGCATCGCCGCGCTGGCCATGCCGCACTGGCTGCGCCGGCCGGCCGATGAACCACCGATGACACGGCGCACGCGCGGACTCGTGTTCCTTGAATCCTTCCTCGGCAACTTCATGTTCTCGATCTGCATGCTCTTCGGTGTCAGCCTCACGAGTGCCGTGTCGGCCGGCGTGATCATGGCGTCGATCCCCGCCGTGGTTGCAGTCGCCAGTTGGCTCTTCCTGCGGGAGCGCATCGGCTGGCGCATCGGCATGGCCATCGGCTGCGCCGCGATCGGCATCGGCCTGCTGGCACTGACGCCAGCGCATGCGCCCGTCGACAGCGCGGGACCGCGCGCGTCGATGCCGTGGCTCGGCAACGTGCTGGTGTTCTGCGCGGTGCTCTGTGAAGCGTCGTATGCCGTCATCGGCAAGTCGCTGACCGGACGACTCGGCCCCAAGCGCATCTCGTCGCTGATCAACCTTTGGGGCTTCGTGCTGTCGACGCCCTTCGGCATCTGGTTCGCACTGCACTTCGACTTTGGTGCCGTCGGCCCCGGCATCTGGGCGCTGCTCATCGTTTACGCGCTGGCCGCAAGCATCTGGACCGTCTGGCTCTGGATGACCGGCCTCCAGCGCGTGCCTGCAGCGCAGGCCGGTGTGTTCACGGTGATGCTGCCGGTCAGCGCGGCCGTTGTCGGCGTCGTGGTGCTCGGAGAAACGCTCAGTGCGCCGCAGATCGGCGCCTTCGCGATGGGCTTGGCGGGGGTCGTTCTCGCTACCTGGCCATCACGCGCGGCCGCGCTGAATACGCACTGAGCACGCAGCACGTGCAATCCGCGTGATCGACGGGGCGGTTTTCCCTCTGAAAAAACAACAACGCCCAATGAAAAAGTCCCGTTTTCCCTTGGAAACGCGTTTTTTCTCCTTTAGCATGCGCTCTGCCAGTGGAGACGCAGCTTTTCATTGGTGAAACCAACCAAAAAAGGAAATCAACCATGGCAACTGCAAAAAAGGCTCCGGCCAAAAAGGCTCCCGCAAAGAAGGCCGCTCCGGCCAAGAAGGCAGCAGCACCGGCGAAGAAGGCTGCTCCGGCCAAGAAGGCTGCGCCTGCAAAGAAGGCCGCTCCGGCCAAGAAGGCTCCTGCGAAGAAGGCTGCACCCGCCAAGAAGCGCACGCCCAACGCCGCCTTCATGAAGGCCCTGACCCCCAGCCCGGCACTCGCCGCCGTCGTCGGCTCCACGCCGCTGCCGCGCACCGCTGTGGTCAGCAAGCTGTGGGACTACATCAAGAAGAACAACCTGCAGGACAAGGCCAACAAGCGCAACATCAACGCCGACGCCAAGCTGAAGGAAATCTTCGGCAAGGCCCAGGTCTCGATGTTCGAGCTCGCCGCCCTGATCGGCAAGCACGTCAAGTGAGCCCCGCGGCGCCCCGTGCGCTGCATCGAGAAAGCCGGCACCCGCCGGCTTTTTTTTCGTCTCCATAATTCCCGTCCCGGTCAGTCAGTCAGCAGCACCAGAACCATGGCCTCCCCTTCCTCGCCCCCGCGCCTGCGCGACGCCGACAAGTCCCAGTCGACCATCCTCGGCGCAGCGCTTGCCGAGTTCGCACAGTACGGCTTCGCCGGCGCGCGCGTCGACCGCATCGCCGAGCAGGCGGGCGTGAACAAGCGGCTGATCTACTACTACTTCAGCAACAAGGACGACCTGTTCCTCGCGGTGCTCGAGCGCACCTACGCCGACATCCGCGCGGCCGAACAGGCGCTGCATCTCGACGCGATGGACCCGGTCGAGGCGGTGCGGCAACTCGTGTCCTTCACTTGGCACTACTACCTCGAGCATCCCGAGTTCATCACGCTGCTCAACAGCGAGAACCTGCACCAGGCGGTGCACCTGAAGCAGTCGACGCGCATTCAGGAAATGAACTCGCCGCTGGTGCAACTGCTGGCCGACGTGCTCGAACGCGGTCGTCGGCAAGGCCTGTTCCGCGATGGTGTCGACCCGATCCAGCTGTACATCTCGATCGCATCGATCTGCTACTTCTACCTGTCGAACAACGCCACGCTGTCGGCCATCTTCGGGCGCGACCTGCGCAGCCCCAAGGCGCTGGCCACCCGCCTGTCGCACATGACGGAGCTCGTGCTCGGCTACGTCCTGCGCTGACGCGAACCCGCCCCGTGCTTTCCCTAGGTGTCGTTGACACCGCATCGGCCGCGCCTCAACAATTCACCGATTGGTGATTTAAGCGCGCCATCGATGTGATGCGCGCGTCCCCCGGAGACAACGCTCGATGCTTCGCAGGCTTCTTCTGCAACCGGCCCTGCGCCCGTTCTTTCTCATCGTCGTGCTCCTGGTGCTCTGGGACCTCGCCATCCGGCTGTTCAAGATCCCGGCCTACCTCATCCCGCCGCCGCTCGAGGTCGTCAAGCAACTCATCGCCGAATGGCCGCGCCTGCTGAGCGAGAGCTGGAAGACCACACTAGCCACGCTCGGCGGCTTCGGCCTCACGATCGTCATCGGCATCCCGATGGCCATGGTCATCGCGTACTCGCGGCTCGTCGAGTCGTACGTCTATCCGCTGCTGGTGTTCTCTCAGAGCATCCCCAAGGTCGCGATCGCGCCGCTGTTCGTCGTGTGGTTCGGCTTCGGCATCTTCCCGAAGGTGATCTCGGCCTTCCTGCTCGGCTTCTTCCCGGTCGTCGTCTCCACCGTGATGGGCTTCAAGTCGGTCGAGCCCGACATGCTCGACTTGGCCCGCTCGATGGGCGCGAGCCGCCTGCAGACCTTCTTCAAGATCAGCCTGCCGCAGGCGATGCCCGCCATCTTCAGCGGCCTGAAGGTGTCGGTCACGCTGGCCGTCGTCGGCGCGGTGGTCGGCGAATTCGTCGGCTCCAACTCGGGCATCGGCTACGTGCTGCAGGTGGCCAACGGCAACTTCGACCTGCCCCTGATGTTCGCCGCGCTCGTGGTGCTCTCGAGCATCGGCGTGGTCCTCTTCGTCGCCGTCGACCTGGCCGAGCGGTTGATGATTCCCTGGCATGCCTCGCAACGCCAGGTGCAGTGAGAACGTGCGAATGAACCTGCTGCGCGCCCCGATCTCGCCTCTGCGGTCCTCACCGCACGCGAGTGCGGCTCCGGTCCTCGACGCAAGCTCGGGGCGCTCGCGACGGTTCCTTCGCACGTTCGGATCCCGCCTTTCCGTCCACCTACAAGAATTGGAGACAACACCATGAAGAGACTGCTTCCCACACTGATCGCCGCCGCTGCCACCGCGGTGGTCATGGCCGCGGCACCGGCCCATGCGCAGACCAAGGCGCCCGAGAAGGTCACGCTGATGCTCAACTGGTACCTCTACAGCGAGCACGCGCCCTTCTTCCTCGGCAAAGAGCGCGGCTTCTACGCCGAGGAAGGCATCGACCTCGACATCCAGGAAGGCCGTGGCTCGGCGGTCACGGCGCAGGCGGTGGCCGCGAAGTCGGCGACCTTCGGCTACATCGACGTGACGACCATGATCAAGGCCGCCGCCAAGGGCGCGCCGCTGAAGTCGACGGGCGTGCTGTTCCAGGTGAGCCCGATGTCGGTCATGGGCTTCACCGAGAAGAAC
>CALRYR010000405.1:0-4602 GCA_943372425.1 Variovorax sp. YR752
CAACACCACGGTCTCGCACAGGCGGACAAAAGCCGGCGGCACGACGGCGGACGCACTGCCGTGGCCGATGGCCGGACGCCGCGCGTCGAGCGACGCGAAAAGATCGATCTCGGCGGTCGCCTTCGTGTGCCACTCGACATCCTCCGGCGGCACCTGCCGCGCCAGCAACGCCCGCGCCTCGCTGCGGAAGCCAGGCCAGTCGGTTTCGCTGGCGAGGGTGACGGTGTGCGTTGCCATGCTGGCAATCTCATGCGCACCACCCGCGCACCGTGTAGGCGCTCAGGCGGAAAAAAGAGAGGCCTGCACCGGCGCGGCACGGAAGCGCGATGCGAGGTCCGCAGCATCGAGCGCACGGCCCGGCCGATGGTCGACGAGCTGCACGAAGGGCAGTACCTTCTTCAGCGGCACATGCAGCCGTGCAAGGTCGTCGCTGCGCACGCGTCGCACCCGCCGCGCGACGAGCAGGCGCTCCACCGCCTTCACGCCGAGACCGGGCACGCGCAGCAGCATCTCGCGCGGCGCGGTGTCGAGGTCGACCGGGAAGCGCTCGCGGTGCGCCAGCGCCCACGCGAGCTTCGGGTCGACATCGAGCGAGAGCATGCCGGTCGATCCGTCCGTGGCGGCCGGCACGATCTCGTCGTGCGCGAAGCCGTAGAAGCGCATCAGCCAGTCGGCCTGGTAGAGCCGGTGCTCGCGCACCATCGGCGGCGCGGCAAGCGGCAGTGACGACGAGGCATCGGGGATGGGGCTGAAGGCCGAGTAGTAGACGCGGCGCAGACGGTAGGCACCGTAGAGCTGCGCGCTGGCCGAGAGGATGGTGCGGTCGTCGGTGGCATCGGCGCCGACGATCATTTGCGTGCTCTGGCCGGCCGGTGCGAAGACCGGCGCCGGTGCGCGGCGCGCGCGGGCCTTGGGCATCGACATCACGCGGGTCTTCGTCGCCTCGCGCTGCGCGTCCTTCGCGTCGTCGATGTGCACCCGCAGCCGTGCCATCGAGCGACGGATGGCCGCGCCGTCCTTCTCGGGTGCGAGCGACTCCAGGCTCTGTTCGGTCGGCAGCTCGACGTTGATGCTCAGGCGGTCGGCATAAAGGCCGGCCTTCTGCAGCAGTTCGGGCGAGGCATCGGGAATGGTCTTGAGGTGGATGTAGCCGCGGAAATCGTGCACCTCGCGCAGCACGCGTGCCACCTCGACCACCTGCTCCATCGTGTAGTCGGGGCTCTGGATGATGCCGCTGGAAAGGAACAGTCCCTCGATGCAGTTGCGGCGGTAGAAGTCGAGCGTGAGCTGCACCACCTCGTCGACCGTGAACCGCGCCCGCGGCACGTTGCTGGTCACGCGGTTCACGCAGTAGAGGCAGTCGTACTGGCAGAAGTTGGTCAGCAGGATCTTCAGCAGCGAGATGCAGCGACCGTCGGGCGCATAGCTGTGGCAGATGCCCGAGCCTTCGGTCGAACCCATGCCGCGCCCGCCGACCGAGTTGCGCTTGCTGGTGCCGCTGGACGCGCAGGAGGCGTCGTACTTGGCCGCGTCGGCGAGGATGGCGAGCTTGCGTTGCGTGTTCACTGTACGAATATACAGTTCCACAGCAACCCTCTCCGGAGGGCGGTTACCGCGTGTCCACGGTCAGGCGCCCGCAGCCGCCCGCTGCTGGCGGGCCCGCCATTCCATCGCGAGATAACCCACCGTCGCGATGGCCAAGGGCAGCAGGTAATAGAGCACCCGATAGCCGATCAGCGCCGCAAGAATCTGGCCCTGCGGCAGCCTGTGCGACAGCAAGGCCACGAACACCGCCTCCAGCACGCCCAGCCCGGCCGGCACATGCGTGATGACGCCGGCCACCGCGCCGACCAGCAGCACAGCCAGCACCTCGGGGTAGGCCACCTTCTGCAGCAGCAGCAGCCACACCACGCCACCCATCAGGCACCAGTTGGCGCACGACATGAGCATCTGCAGCAGCGCCATCCGAAGCGGCGGTGGCTGCAACGCGTGGCCACGGATGTGCCAGGTCTTGTCGCTCGCCAATGCGCACAGCGCAAGGTAGCCCGCGGCCAGCACCAGCAGCACGGCGCCGAGCACGCGCAACCCGCCGTTGTCGATCTTCCAGTCGGCCGGCAACTCGAGCGGCCAGAAGCAGAAGGCCGCGCCGGCGACCACGAGATAGCCGAACCAGTTCGTCAGCATGCTGAAGCCGAGCACGCGCGTGATGGTCGCGCTGTCGAGCCCCAGCCGCGAATAGAGCCGATAGCGAAAAGCCACGCCGCCGACCAGCGAGCCGAGGTTGAGGTTGAAGGCGTAGCTCACGAAGGTCACGCCCATCACCTTGGCGGTGCCGAGGGGATGGCCGGTCATGCGGCGGCCCAGCAGGTCGAAGGTGCTGTACAGCACGAAGCTCGAAGCCGCCAGGCCGGCCGCCATGGCGAGCGTGCTGGCCGGGAGCTTCGAGAACGCGTCGAGCACATCGTCCCAGTCGATGCCACGCGCCTGCTTCACCAGCAGCCACGCGATCAGCGCGAAGAACACCCAGGTGCCGATGCGCTTGACCCACGGCCACCAGGGCCGCCGGGTCGGCGACGTCGTGGACGCCGTCGCGTCGCTGGCGTCAGCGTCGGGGGCCGCAGCCATCACGCGGCCGTTTCGGTGTGCGTCGCGCCGCCCGCGGGCACCGGCGGCGGGTCGAGCGGCATGAGCCGGGGCGCGTGCCGCGGCAGCCAGCCGGTGAGCGAGGGGTACCAGCGCAGCACGTGGAAGATCAGGAAGCTGCGCACCAGCCGCCAGCCGCTCCACTCGGTCAGGTCCTCGACACGGATCTGCTTGCAGCTGTGGGTCATCAGGTGCTCGAGCCGCTCCGACAGCACCTGGTTGAACGCGCGGTCGCGCACGATGACGTTGGCCTCGAGGTTGAGCGACAGGCTCAGCGGGTCGAGATTGCTCGACCCGACCGTGCTCCACTGGTCGTCCATCAACGCCACCTTGCCGTGCAGCGGACGCTCCACGTATTCGTACACCTTCACGCCGGCGTTCAGCAGGTGGTGGTAGAGCAGGCTCGCCGCGGTCTTGACGATCGGCATGTCGGGCTCGCCCTGCAGGATGAGGCGCACGTCGACGCCGCGGCGCGCGGCGCGGCGCATCGCCTTGATGAGCCGATAGCCGGGGAAGAAGTACGCATTGGCGATCACGACGCGCTCGCGCGCCGTGCGTATCGCCGCGCGGTAGCGTCGCTCGATATCGTTGGTGTGACGGCGGTTGTCGCGCGTGACGAGCAGTACCTCGGCATCGCCGGCGGCGTTGTTCACCTCGTCATGGTGCGCGGCCCTGAGCCGGCGCCGGAACCAACTCGCACCCTTGCCGCCGACGGCGATGGCGTGCAGCACGAAGCGATGGATCTCGGAGACGATCGGGCCGCGAAGCTCCACCGCATAGTCCTGCTTGGCCTTCGGCCCGAAGTCCATCAGGTGATCGGCGGAGTAGTTGATGCCGCCGACAAACGCGCGCTGCCCATCGACAACCACGATCTTTCGATGCATCCGGCGGAACACGTTGAGCCGTTGACCGAAGACGCGGCGACCTGGGTCGAACACCCGCACCTTCACGCCGACGGAGGTCAGGCCCGACAGAAACTCGGCAGAGAGATCGGGCGAGCCGAAGCCATCGATCATCAGGTCGACCTTCACGCCGCGCTGGGCCGCCGCACGCAAGGCGGCATGCAGGCCCTGGCCGACCTTGTCGTCGAACAGGATGAAGGTCTCGACGATCACCTCGCGCTGTGCCTCGCCGATCGCTTCGAACACGCGCGGGAAGAACTCCTCCCCGTTCTCGAGCAACTCGACCGCGTTGCCCTTGAGCCAGCCACGCCCGTTCACAACTCGATCTCCGCCACCAGCGGCGCATGGTCGGACAGGTGCGACCAGGGCTTGCGCGGCAGCACGATGGGCGAGTGCACACCGGCGTTGCGCACGTAGATGCGGTCGAGCGGCAGCAGGGGAAAGCGCGCCGGGAAGGTCTTGGCGGCCGCGCCGTTGGCGTGCACGAAGACCTCGCGCAGGTTGGCGCCTTCGGCCAGGATGTCATGCGCCCGGCCGCGCCAGTCGTTGAAGTCGCCGGCGACCACCAGCGGTGCGTCCGCTGGTACCTCGTCACGCACGATGTGGCAGAGCAGCTCGAGCTGCTGCTGCCGATGCGACTCGGCCAGGCCGAGGTGTGCGCAGATCACGTGCACCTCGCCCGCGCGGCCCGGCACGCGCAACGCGCAATGCAGCAGCCCGCGCTTCTCCGGACCGGCGATCGACACGTCATGGTTGGTGAAGCTGGCGATCGGAAACTTCGACAGCACGGCGTTGCCATGGTGGCCCTTCGGATAGACCGCGTTGCGGCCGTAGGCGAACTGCGGCCACATGGTGTCTGCCAGGAATTCGTAGTGCGGCGCCTCGGGCCAGTTGCTGTGCTTGCGCGCATGACGGTCGTGCGTGCCCTGCACCTCCTGCAGGAAAACCACATCGGCACCGACCGTACGAACCGCCTCGCGCAACTCCGGCAGGATGAATTTGCGGTTCAGCGCCGTGAACCCTTTGTGGGTGTTCACGGTCATGACCTTGAGCGACA
>CALRYR010000406.1:0-4597 GCA_943372425.1 Variovorax sp. YR752
GCACCTCGGCACCGGCGGGCGCGACCTTGGTCAACTCCTGGTCGTCCACCGAGCCGCGCGTGACCGCGATGGTCTTGCCCGCCAGGTCTGCCGGGGCCTTGACCATCGTCGCCTTCGGGCCGAACACGCTGATGAAGAAGGGCGAGTACGCCACGGTGAAGTCGATCACCTTCTCGCGCTCGGCGTTCTTGCCGAGCGTGGAGATCACCAGGTCGACCTTCTTGGTCTGCAGGTAGGGGATGCGGTTGGCGGTGCTCACCGGCACCAGCTCGACCTTCACGCCGAGCTTCTCGGCGATGTAGTTGGCGGTGTCGATGTCCAGGCCGCGCGGGGCCATGTCGGCGCCGACCGAGCCGTACGGCGGGAAGTCGGTGGGGATGGCGATCTTGATCAGCTTGGATTTCAGGATGTTGTCGAGCGCGGCTTGCGCATGCACGGCTGTGTCCGCCAACGCGCAAGCGGCCAGCAGGGCGAGTTGGAATGTGCGACGCGATGGCGTGCGGCGGGTGCGGGAAGGGTTCATTGCAGCGTTCCTGTGAGAGTGGAGGGAGAGCGGGAAGAAGACGACGTGCGTGGCGCGACCGGCTGCACCGGCTCGAGCGCTTGCCTCAGCTGGTCCAGCGGATCGTTGGCGTTCTCTGGCACATGCAGCTTGCTCTGCCAGCTGCCCAGGTGGTCGGCCAGGCGCTGTTCGGCCAGCGTCATGTCGCCCGCCTCCAGCGCCGCCACGATCTGCGCATGCTCGGCGCAGGAGCGCATGGCTTCGCGCGGCGACTGGTGCCGCATGGCCACGAGCATGGTGCGGGCCGTCAGATCGCGCAGCGCTTCGGTCAGCATCGCATTGCCCAGGAGGCACTCGGCCAGGCAGACATGAAAGTCGCCCAGCAGAAAGCTGCGCAGGCCGGCATCGTCCTCGCGGATGGCTTCCTCCTGCCGCTCGACATGGGCGCGCAGGCGCTTCACCGCGGCGGGCGCGACCGTCCGGGCACGGCGCAGCACCGAGGTCTCGATCACCTCGCGTGCCTCGAAGGCCTGGCGCGCCTGCTCGGGCGTCAACTCGACGACATACCAGCCGCGACGCGCGCTCGATGCCACGAGGCCGCGCACGGCCAGCTCGGTGAGCGCTTCGCGAACGACGGTGCGGCTGCAGTCGAACAGCGTGGCCAGCGGCTGCTCACCGATGCG
This sequence comes from Variovorax sp. YR752, assembly GCA_943372425.1. Lineage (GTDB taxonomy): Bacteria > Pseudomonadota > Gammaproteobacteria > Burkholderiales > Burkholderiaceae_C > Variovorax. The sequence continues at coordinate 1,186 of CALRYR010000406.1, forward strand.
ATCGCCCGCGCCCAGCTTCCCGGCCAGCACGGAATGGAGGATGCGCTGTGCGATCTCGGAGGAACTTGCCATGCGGGATGCCAAGCACGTCCCGTGCCACTGGAATGCAAGAGGAGATCCATCTGGTATTCCAGATAGCCACTGCCTGATCTGCACAAAAGCGGGGCGCCAAGCGCCGCACGTGTGAGCGTCTGCCGCGCTTACCGGGCTCGGGAACCCGGCTCGACGTCGAGCGCGGAAAGCCTGTTCTTCAGGAATTCGGCGAACGCATAGGCAATCACCGGCAACTGGCGACCGCGCAGGTTCGCGAGCACCAGTTCGCCGCGGGGGAAGCCGCGGTCCTCGATCTCGCGGGCGACCACGTTCGGGTCGTCCAGCGCCGTGCCGATCGCCATCTGGAAGGAGATGGATTCGCGATCGTCCAGGCAGCCGCGCAGGAACTCGAAGCTGTTGCTCTCGACCATCGGCTGGAAGCGGATCGAACTGCGCGCAAGAAAGCGCTCCAGCAATTGCCGCCCGCCCGTGTCGCGGTTGGGCAGCACCACCGGATAGTCCACGCAATGACGCAGCCGCAGGCCCGGGGTGCGCGCCAGCGGATGCTTCGCGTGCATCACCGCCATCAGCTTCTGTTCGGCGACGGCGATGCGGTCGAGGTCGGGCTCCGGTGCGAGGTTGAAGACCACGGCGAGCTCGGTTTCGAGGCCGCGCAGCGCATCGGCCGCCTGTACGTGGTCGCCGATGCGCGCTTCGAACGCCACCAGCGGATGGGTCTTGCGGAACGCCGCGATGGCCGCGGGCAGGAAGCGTGGCGCGAGCGCCTGGCTGGCCACCAGCCGGACCGTGCCGCGGCGCAGGCTCTGCAGTTCCTCGATCTCGGAGCGCACGCGGTCGAGCTCCGCACTGCGGTCGCGGATGTAGCGCACGAACAGCTCGCCCGCCGCAGTCAGGCGCATGCCCCGCGGCAGGCGCTCGAAGAGCGGCGTGCCGAGTTCTTCCTCGATGTCCTGGATGCGGCGGTTGACCGCCGAGGGCGCCACGTGCAGCCGTTCGGCCGCCTGGCGGATCGAGCCCACGCGGGCCACTTCGTCGACGTAGCGCAGCAGGCGCAGATGGTTCATGTGGGTCGATGTTGCAACGATCGTGCCGCAGCATAGGTGCCGTTTCGGCAACGGTGATGACGCAATAAAGCGGCAAAGCAGAGCGGTCTTTGGCACGTCGGGTGCATGGCTTTCGGCATGAAAGCTCCCTCGCGCACCCCACGCCCCAACTTGGCGCCAACGACGCCCGAAACCGCGGCATCGTTCGGGCCTGCGGAGCACAACGCATGGCAACTGCAGGGCGGCACGGCCGACCCGCGCGTCAGCCTCGTGCGCAAAGCGCGCAAGCCGCGGCCGCTGACCATCGCCGACGCGATGCCTCAGCCCGTCGAGATCGACCTCGCACGCACGGCGCTGATCGTGGTCGACATGCAGAACGACTTCTGCCATCCCGAAGGCTGGTTCGCGCAGAAGGGCCTGGGCACCAAGGCGGCGCGCAAGCCGATCCCCGTGCTGCAGAAGCTGCTGCCGGCGTGGCGGCAGCGCGGCGGTGCGCTGGTGTGGCTCAACTGGGGCATTCGTGCGGACCGGGCGAACCTGTCGCCGACCATTCAGTTAAAGGGCAAGCGCACGGCCGATGGCGTGGGCTATGCCGAGACGTCTGCGATCGACCATGGCCCGTCGCTGGTGCAGGGCAGCTGGGGCGCGCAGGTGATCGACGAGCTCGCGGTCGCGCCTGGCGACATCACGGTCCACAAGCACCGGCTCTCGGGCTTCTGGGACAACGAGCTCGACAGCGTGCTGCGCCAGCAGGGGATCACCACGCTGCTCTTCGCCGGCATCAACACCGACCGCTGCGTGTTCTCGACGCTGCAGGACGGGAACTTCCTCGGCTACGACTGCGTGCTGCTGCAGGACGCGTGCGCTACGCCGTCACCGGCCTACGTCACCAAGGGCGTGCTCTACATCGTCGAGCTGCTGCACGGCTTCGTCGCGACGGCGTCGTCCTTGATGCGTGCGCTGCCTTCCTCTCCCCGTTCTTCTTCCCGTTCCTCTTCCAACCCCCAGGAGTCCTGACCCATGAAAGCTTTCCTCTCCGCCTGCGGCCTCGCACTCGCATTCATCGCGGCACCCGCAGCCGCCCAGGTGCCGATCAAGATGGTGCTCAACTGGAAGTACGAAGGCGCGCAGGCCTGGTTCTTCCTGGCGCAGGACAAGGGCTACTTCAAGGAAGAGGGCCTCGACGTGACGATCGACCAGGGCGAGGGGTCGGCGGCCTCGATCCCCAAGGTCGCGGCCGGCGCGTATCAAGCGGGCTTCGGCGACATGAACGCGCTGATCGACCTGGCGTCGAAGCGCCCGGCCGATGCGCCGGTGGGCGTGTACATGCTCTACAACACGCCGCCGTTCACGGTCGTCGTGAAGAGCGACAGCCCGATCAAGACGCCCAAGGACCTCGAAGGCAAGACCATCGGCGGCCCGGCTAACGACGGCGCGCTGAAGCTGTTCCCCGCCTTCGCCAAGATCGCGAAGATCGACGCGAGCAAGGTGACCATCACCAACATGGCGCCCAACCTGCGCGAGCAGATGCTGGTGCGCGGTCAGATCGATGCAGGCTTCGGCTACGTGACCACCGTGAGCTTCGCCGCCAAGGGCATGGGCCTGGACCCGGCGAAGGACCTGCGCTTCATCCGCTACGGCGACCACGGCATGGACCTGTATTCCAACACCGTGTTCTTCGCGCGCAGCTTCGTCAAAGAGAACCCGAAGGCAGTCCAAGGCTTCGTGAAGGCGCTGAACCGCGCGGTCAAGGAAGTCATCGCGAATCCTGACGCCGGCATGGACGCCGTCATGAAGCGCGAGCCGCTGCTCAAGCGCGAGGTCGAGAAGGAGAAGCTGCTCGCCACGCTCAAGAACGACATGAGCCATCCCGAGATCGCACGCATCGGCCTGGGCGACGTCGACGACGCGCGCCTCACGAAGAACATCGCGATCGTCGCCGACGCCAACCAGCTGCCGCGCGTGCCCGAGACCAAGGAAGTGTTCGACCGCAGCTTCATGCCGGCGCGCGCCGACCGGCCTTCCACCACCAGCGCGCCCTGATCCCCCACACCCGCTACACGAGAGACTTTCCATGGACCTGCAACTCAAAGACAAGGTGACGTTGATCACCGGCCCGGCCAAGGGCATGGGCGCCGCGATCACGCTGGCCTTCGCACGCGAGGGCGCGAAGCTGGTGCTCGCCGGGCGCGACACCGCCGCGATCGAACCGGTGGCGGCCGAAGCCCGCGCGCTCGGCGCCGAAGCCATCGTCGTGCCCTGCGACCTCACGAAGTCCGAGCAGACCGAGGCGCTCGCCGCCGCGGCGCTGAAGG
>CALRYR010000407.1:0-4566 GCA_943372425.1 Variovorax sp. YR752
CCTCGTCGCGCCGCTGCGCGCCCAGCGCGCGTGCGACGGCAGAGGCGATGCCGCCGCCCATCGCACCGGCCGAGGTCATCTGCATCAGCATGACGATCGGGAACACCAGCGCCATGCCGGCCAGCGCATCGGTGCCGAGCTTGCCGACGAAGTAGGTCTCGATCAGGCCGACGGCGGCCTGCGCCACCATCACCAGCACATTGGGTGCGGCGAGCCGGAGCAGCGTGGGGACGATCGGCCCCTCGAGCAGCATGCGCGTGCGAGGCGCGATCGGCGCGGCCGATTGGGTGGCGGAGGCGGTGGTAGCGTTCATGCCGACCTCAGGCGCGTGCAGCGGCGGGTGTCGGCGACCGCACGCCACCGGACGTGGAGGGACGGCGAATGATCAGCACCAGCACCGCCGCCAGCAGGCAGGCCGCGCCCGCCACATACAAGGCCGGGGTGTATGTCAGCAACAGCGTGCGCGCGAAGCCGGCGCCGTAGGCCGCGGTGGCCGCGCCCAGCTGGTGGGCCGCGAAGATCCAGCCGAAGACAAGGCCGGCCTTCTGCGGACCGAAGGCGGCGCCGGCGAGCTTGACGGTCGGCGGCACGGTGGCGATCCAGTCGAGGCCATAGAACATGGCGAACAGGCCGAGGCCGTAAATCGTGAACTCCGAATGCGGCAGCCAGAACAGCGACAGCCCGCGCAGGCCGTAATACCAGAAGAGCAGCTTGCGGTTGTCGTAGCGGTCGGACAGCCAGCCCGACAGGATGGTGCCGACGAAGTCGAAGGCACCCATCATCGCCAGCACCGACGCGGCTGGCACGGCGCTCATGCCGTAGTCGCCGCACAGCGAGATGAAGTGGGTCTGCACCAGCCCGTTGGTGCTGAGCCCGCAGATGAAGAAGGTGCCGGCCAGGATCCAGAAGGTGCGGTTCGATGCGGCCTCGCGCAGCACGACGAAGGGCGTGCGCCAGTTCATGGCCGTGGCCGGCGCGGCCGGCAGCGCAGCGGCTTCCTTCGCCGTCTGGCCGAAGGGCAGCAGGCCGATGTCCGACGGCCGGTTGCGCACGAAGGCCAGCGCGAGCAGCCCGATCACGATCGCGCCCACGAACACCGGCACCACCGCCGAGCGCCAGCCCCAGTGCTCGATCATCCAGGCCGCGATCGGCAGGAAGGCGAGCTGCCCGGTGGCCGAGCTGGCCGCCAGTGCGCCGACCACGAGACCGCGTCGTGCGACGAACCAGCGGTTGGCGACCACCGCGCCGAGCACCAGCGCGGTCATGCCGGTGCCGATGCCCAGCATCAGGCTCCAGACGATGAAGAGCTGCCAGAGCTGCGAGGCCATCGTGACCATCGCCATGCCGAAGCCAACGAGCGCGAGGCCGGTGCACATCACGGCGCGCAGGCCGTAGCGCTCCATCAGCACCGCGGCGAACGGCCCCATCAGGCCGAACAGCGCGAAGCGCAGCGCCAGCGCGGACGACACCTGCTCGGTGCTCCAGCCGAACTCCTTGCCGAGCGGCTGCATCATCGCGCCCGGCAGGCCGAGCGCCGCCGACATCATCAGCATGGTGAGGAAGGTGACGGCGGCGACGATCCAGCCGTAGTGGATGCCGCGGCGTTGCAGCCAGGCGGAGAGCTGTGGGGCGAACATGGAGGCGTGCTGAGAAGTGAACGGAATCGGGGGGTGGGGCGGACGACGCGCGCGTCAGTCCTGCGCGTCGGCGGTGGGCGCCAGGATGGCGAGCGAATCCTCGATGAGCGCGTGCAGCGCCACCACACGCTCGACGCCCAATTGCGCGTTGAGCTTCTGCTGCGCCGCCTTCCAATGGTGCTGCGCCTCGTGCTGCTTGGCCACGCCGGCCTCGGTCGCCTGCACCAGGCGGCTGCGCGCATCGGCACCCGGCGCCATCTCGAGCCAGCCGCCCGCGACCATGGGCTGCAGATTGCGGCTCAATGTCGAGGCCGTCATCTTCAGGCGGTCGGCCAGGTCGACCGACCGGATCGGGCCGAGCTTCACGACATGGCTCAGCAGCGAGTACTGGGTCGTCTTCAACCCGCACTGCAGCACCTCGGCGTCGTAGTGCTGGGCGAGGCGGCGGGCGAGCTGGCGCACCTTGGAACTGGTGCAGCCCTGGGGTTTGACATCGGCGCTCATGGTCGATTATTGTAGCTGCAACTATTGCATATGCATCAACAAGGAGATTCAATGGCGGAAACCGACACCCTGCAGACATGGCTGGCCGAGGAGCGCGCCGTTCTTGAAAAACTGGAAGCCGGCCCCGGCCCGGGCCTCGCGCGCTTCGACGAGATCGCCGACAAGACGGGCCTCGAAGTGATGCAGGCGATGCTCCATGGCGAGATCCCCTATGCCGCGATCGCCAAGACGCTGGACTTCACGATCGTCGAAGCGAGCGCCGGGCGCGCGGTGTTCCAGGGCACGCCGCTGGCGCAGCACCTGAATCCGTTGGGCACCATCCACGGCGGCTGGATCGCCACCCTGCTCGACTCGGCGCTGGGCTGTGCCATCCACACGATGATGCCGGTGGGCCGCAGCTACACCACCGCCGAGCTCGGCGTGAACTACGTGAAGGCGGTCACGCCCAAGGTGCAGCGCGTGCGGGCAGAAGGCAAGGTGATCCACTGCGGCCGCCAGCTCGCCACCGCCGAGGCGCGCGTGGTCGGGCCCGACGGCACGTTGTATGCGCACGCGACCACGACCTGCCTGGTGTTCGAGTTGGCCAAGCGCTGATGGGCGGTCATTTCGCTGTCAGCCACCCACTTTGTCGTAGGCGAGCTTGATGAAAGGCTTGGCGAGTTCAAGGTCCGCCTCGGTTTTGATGGTGACCTCGAGATCACCAGTCCCGAAATGACCGATCTTCGAAACATCGCGGGAGATCCCCGGCGGTACGGCATCCTGCGTCGGATCGAGTTTGAGGAACATGAGGATCTTCTTGTGCTGCACTTCGACACAGGCAATGTTTTGCGATGAACGATATGCGATGTACAGCTTCTTGGGTGCTTCCTCGATCGTCGGGTCCAGGCCCAGAATGAACTCCTGAATCTCCATCACCAACTCTGCAATCACCGCTGGCTTTCCCTCCAGATGCTTCTCGAAAGTCCAGCCTCCAAGCGCTTTGGTGACGGCAGCCTTTTTCCCGGCGGCAACCATCACTGGGTCCTTCACGTCTTCGATTGCAGCGGACTGGGCCACGGATCGCTGGAACACCTCTTCCAGGTAGATCACGTCGTTCGCAAAGCGCCGGAACGTCCATAGCTCGATGTTCGCGCCCATCACCTGAACGGCATGCAGGTCGTACTTCTTGTAGCTGGGCGCCAAGCAGATCACCCGAACCTCGGACCAATCGATCACGACATCCGCACCCAGCGCCTTCTGCGCTGCTATTTCAAAGTCACCGTGGTGGTCGCGAATCCAAGCCAGGTAGTAGAGCGATTGGGTGATCAGTTCCGACGACGGCACATTCTTGTATTCAATGATGACTGGGTTGCCGTCTTCAGAAAGGGCCAGCGTGTCGATCCTGCCAGCGTGCACCTGCCCGGTTCGAAACTCAGTCGCGACAAAACTGGAGTTGAAAACAACCTTGAGATTCTTTTCGATCAAACGCTGAAGTGTTCGCTCGTCGACGAAGTCGCTCTGTGCAATCGCAGACAGGCTGGTGTTGTTCAATTGAAAGAGAGGCATGGTGTAGCGACTATCGATGATGTTTGACGATGCACTTTACGTTTTAAGGTACTGATCGACGCGATCATCGATCGCCTTCGGCGCAAAAGCAGTTTGCAAGCAACCAGAATCGCCTGAATAACACCCGTCCGACAGACACCACCCCATGCACATCGACTTCGCTCAACTCACCGAATACCAGCGCTACAAATTGATGGCCAGCCTGATCGTGCCGCGCCCGATCGCGCTGGTGACCACGCTCGGCCCCGACGGCACCGTCAACGCGGCGCCGATCAGCATGTTCAACATGGTGGGCGAGGAACCGCCGATCGTGATGATCAGCATGAACCGCCGCAGCGACGGATCGGTCAAGGACACGGCGGGCAACATCGAGCGCACCGGCGAGTTCGTGGTGCACTTGGCCGACGAAGCCACCGCCTGGCAGATGCACCAGTGCAGCGTCGAGCACCCGCCGCACGTCAGCGAAGCGGCGGTGGTTGGCTTCACCACGGTGCCGAGCACGGCGGTGGCGCCGCCGCGCATCGCCGAAACACCAGTGGCCTTCGAGTGCACGCTGTTCGAGAAGATGGAGACCGAGAGCCGCAAGGTGTTCATCGGGCAGGTGCGGTGGCTGCATGTGCGCGAGGGGCTGGTCGATGCCACCACCTGGCGGGTCGACCTGGACAACTACTTTCCGGTCGCCCGTTTCGGCGGCGAGCTGTACGTTCGCACACGCGATCGCTTCAAGGCCGCACCGCCGGATCAACCAGCAGCCGAATAAACGGCGGCCCCGTAGGCTCAATGGCCCGAGGCGCATCAGGTTACTTGATAATGATTCGTATCGGCAACACGCCGTGCCCATACGGGCCGGCGGCGCCGACCTTCGCCATCCAGGAGATCT
>CALRYR010000408.1:0-4563 GCA_943372425.1 Variovorax sp. YR752
ACGCTGGCCGTGCAGTCGCGGCCCCTGCCCGGCCGCTGGTGGCTGGTCGCGTTGCTGGCCGTGGCGCTGGCCGCCACCTTCGCCACCTACCGCACGTTGCTGGGCCGCGAGGCCGGCGTCACGCTGGTCGTGGTCCTGCTCGCGCTCAAGACGCTGGAGCTGCGCGCACGGCGCGATGCCTTCGTCATCTTCTTCCTCGGTTTCTTCGCGATGCTGACGAACTTCTTCAGCTCGCAGTCGCTGCTCACCGCCGTGGCGATGCTGCTGGCGCTGCTGGGCCTGCTGACGGCGCTGGTCAACGCCCACATGCCGGTCGGCCGGCCGCCGCTGGCGCAGGCCGCGCGCACGGCCGGCTGGATGGCGCTGCTGGGCGCGCCGATCATGCTGGCGCTCTTCATGCTTTTCCCGCGCATGGCGCCGCTGTGGGGTACGCCGAACGACGAAATGACCGGGCGCAGCGGGCTGTCGGCCACGATGCGCGTGGGCAGCATCGCACAGCTCGCGCTCGACAACGGCATCGCCGCGCGCATCAAGTTCGACGGCGGCCGCGCGCCGCCGCAGCGCGAGCTGTACTTCCGCGGCCCGGTGCTGTCGGACTTCGACGGCCGCGAATGGACCGCGCCGCCCCCGTGGGAACGCGGCTTCCTCAGTGCGGACCTGCGCGTGCAGGGCGAGCCGGTCGGCTACGAGGTCACGCTGGAGCCGAGCAACCGCCCCTGGCTGCTCGCACTCGACGCACCCGTGAAGCCGCCGCAGATCCCCGGCCTGCGCGTCATGGCCACGCCCGACCTGCAATGGATGGCCAACCGCGCCATCGGCGACCTGCTGCGCTACCGCGCCGAGAGCTACCCGCAGTTCCAGAGTGGCCCGCTGCGCCGCACCGGCGCCCTGCAGCGCTACGTCGCGCTGCCACCGGGCTCCAACCCGCGCACGGTCGCAATGGCCGCTCAGATGAAAGCCGACCCGGCACTCGCCGGCGCCGCCACGCCGGCCTTCGTCAACGCCGCGCTCGAACGCCTGCGCACCGGCGGCTACAGCTACACGCTGGAACCCGGCCTGTACGGCAACGAGACGGCCGACGAGTTCTGGTTCGACCGGAAGGCCGGCTTCTGCGAGCACATCGCCTCGGCCTTCGTCGTGCTGATGCGCGCGCTCGACATCCCGGCGCGCATCGTCACCGGCTACCAGGGCGGCGAGCTCAACGGCGTCGACGGCTACTGGGTGCTGCGCCAGGCCGACGCCCATGCCTGGGCCGAGGTGTGGGAAGCCGGCAAGGGCTGGACCCGCGTCGACCCGACCGCTTCCGTGTCGCCCGGCCGCATCGGCGCCTTCCAGCGGCTCGCGGCGCAGCCCGGCCTCTTCGCAGGCGCGATCGGCACCATGAGCCCGACGCTGGCGCAGCACCTGCGCGCAGCGTGGGAGGCGGTCAACAACGGCTGGAACCAGTGGGTGCTCAACTACACGCAGAGCCGCCAGCTCGACCTGCTGAAGAACATCGGCTTCGAGGCGCCGACCCTGCAGGACCTGGCCACCGTGCTGCTGTGGGTGCTGATCGCCGCCAGCCTCGCGGGCGCCGGCTGGACGCTGTGGGAACGCAGCCGGCACGACCCGTGGCTGCGCTTGCTGGGCCGCGCGCGGCAGCGGCTGGAGAAGGCTGGCCTGGCGCTGCCCGAGACGGCGCCGCCGCGGCAGATCGCGACGCAGGCGGTGGCGCATTTCGGCGCAGCCGGCCAGCCGGTGCACGACTGGCTGCTGCGCCTGGAAGCCCAGCGCTACGCGAAGACGCCCGAGGCCGGGTTGCCGGCCCTGCGTGCGGAATTCCGCACCCTCGCCTGGCCGCGTTGAAACCGCCTGTGCCGGCCTGCAAATGCACGCCGGCCGCACGTCACAATCGACCGATGCGACCTTCCTCCCCGATGGCCCCTGCACTCCTGGCCGCCCTCCTCGCCTTCGGCGCGCTCTCCTCCACCCCGGCATCGGCACAGGCCAAAGGCGACCGCCGCGCCGTCACGGCCGTGCGCGGCACCACTCCCTACGCCACGCGCGACGACGCGATGCGTTTCGCCGACGACGTGGCGGCCCGGCGCAACCTCGACCGTGACTGGGTGCGCGCCACCATCGGCGCGGCGCGCCTGCTGCCCAACGTACCGCGCCTGATGACGCCCGCGCCCCGGGGCACCGCGAAGAACTGGCGCGTCTACCGCAGCCGCTTCATCGACCCGGTGCGCATTGCGGCCGGCGCCCGCTTCTGGCGCGACAACGCAGCCACGCTGGCACGCGCGGAGGCGGAGTACGGCGTGCCGCCTGAAATCGTCGTGGGCATCATCGGCGTGGAGACCATCTACGGTCGGAACATGGGCAACTTCCGCGTGATCGACGCGCTCGCCACGCTGTCCTTCGACTTCCCGCAGGCGCATCCTCGCGCCGCCGAGCGTCAAGCCTTCTTCCGCAGCGAGCTTGAGAGCTTCCTCAGCACCGAAAGCCGCACCGCCGAAGACCCGTTGACGCCGCTGGGCAGCTACGCCGGCGCGATGGGCATGCCGCAGTTCATGCCCAGCAGCATGGCCAAGTACGCGGTCGACTTCGACGGCGACGGCCGCATCGACCTGGTGAACAACCCGGCCGACGTGATCGGCTCGGTCGCCAGCTACTTCAAGGGCTTCGGCTGGCAGCGCGGCATGCCCTCGACCTTCCCGGTGCGCTTCGACACGACCCGCCTGCAGATGCCGACCTTGATGGCGCCCGACATCAAGCCGACCTTCAGCACCGACAGCTTCATGGCGGCCGGCGCGGTGCTCGAGCGCGACGCGCAATCGTTCCCCGGCCTGCTCGCGCTCATCGAGCTTCAGAACGGCGCCGAGTCGCCCAACTACGTCGCGGGCACGCAGAACTTCTACGTGATCACCCGCTACAACTGGAGCAGCTACTACGCGATGTCGGTGCTGGACCTGGGCAACGAAGTCAAGGCGGCGATGGCGCCATGAGCGCGCGGGCGGCGTTCGAGGCGCACTGGCGTGCCGCGTGGTCGGCGATGGGCGTCGACACGCCGCCGAACGCCCTGCGCGACGCGCTCCTGGTCCGCTACGCCGAACCACATCGCCGCTACCACACGCTGCAGCACCTCGGCGAGTGCCTCGACACCTTCGAGCGCGAACGTGCCCACGCGCAGCGGCCCGGCGAGGTCGCGTTGGCCCTGTGGTTCCACGACGCCATCTACGATCTGCAGGCCCACGACAACGAAGCGCAGAGTGCCGACTGGGCGCGCAATGCGCTGCGCGCTGCAGGCATCGACGCCGACGCCGCACAGCGCGTGTACGAACTGATCATGGCGACGAAGCACGACGCGCAACCGACCGATTCGGATGCCCGACTGCTGGTCGACATCGACCTGGCGATCCTTGGTGCGCCGCTCCAGCGTTTCGCCGAGTACGAACAGCAGATCCGTGCGGAGTACGCGCACGTGCCGCCAGATGTTTTCGAGCCACGACGTCGGCTGATCCTCGATCGCTTCCTGGCGCGTGATCCGCTCTATCAGACGCCTGGCATGCGGACGCGCTGCGAGGCGCAGGCGCGCATCAACCTGCGCGGCGCCATCGGCGGTTGAAGCCGCTAGTCGAAGCGGCTGCGGCCTCGCACTCCGCCCGCGGCATCGACCAGCAGACCTTCCCCCATCTGGACGAATTCGCCGGTCAGCGCCGTGATGTTCACCTGGTGCGTCACCCAGACTTCGAAGCGGCCGGCCGGGATGGCCGCCAACGCAGTGCGCAACGCCGCGGTGCCGTCGGTGGCGGACGACCCCCGGCGGTCGTCATTGAAGGTCGAGCCGAGCGGCTCCCAGACGACGTGCCGACCGAAAGCCAGGTCGGCCGTGTCTTTGCAGCGGCACCATGCGCTGGACCGCACCGCCTGCGGCACCAGGCCGCGCTGCTTGAACCAGGCGCCGAGTCGGCGCGAGGCAGCCTTCCCCTCATCGCTGAGGTTGCGCTGCGTGCTGCACTGGGCCAGCTGAAAGCCTGGTGGGTCGCCAACGCCGGCGGTGGTCTGGCCGTGCCGCAGCAGCACGGCGCAGCGGCCTTCGCGCAGGCGTTCGGCGACGGTGTCGGCGCGCGCCGGCAGGCTGGCGACGCCCGTGAGCGCGATGGCGAGCGCATGGAACTGTCGTCTCTGCAGCATGGGCACCTTTCCGGCGTGGACGCGACGCGCGCAGCCTATCAGTCGACCAACGCCCCCGCCGCGGGCAGGGCTTCGCGCGTCGACGACGCCAGCCATCGCGCCACCTGCTCGCGCTCGGCCGGCGTGTAGCGCAGGCCGAGCTTGGAACGCCGCCACAGCGCATCGTCGGCACGCACGACCCATTCCTCCGCCTGCAGGTAGCGCAGCTCGCGCGCGTGCAGACCGGGCGCCACCTCCTCGCCCAGTTCCGCCAGCGATGCCGCATCGCCCAGCACGTCGGCGATGCGCGCGCCGTAGGCGTGGGCCAGCCGGCGCGCCAGCGGCGCGGGCAGCCCGCCGTGGCGCTTCTGCACGGCGGCGACGAAGCGTTCGAAGTCCTCGTCCGGCCGC